>JALSPZ010000179.1 GCA_026985675.1 Flavobacteriales bacterium | reverse complement strand
GTTAGATATTTGAGCGTTGAATCTTTCATTTTTTGTTTGAGAAACAACAAGGCAAGTTTCGATTCCGCTTCGGCTTTATAATCGGGGATTCCTGCTTTGTTATAAAAATATTCCGCTTTTTTCAGATACATATAAGCATTGGCAAATTGTCCTTTGTCTATGTAAATTTCGCCGATGGACATATTTACATCGCCCAAAGCATCAATTTTATTGAGTTTCTTAAAAAGTTTGTGGCTTTGTTGATAATATTCCAGCGCAAGTATATAATCTTTTTGTTTATAGTAGTAAAATCCCAAATTATAATCGGTATTAGCCAGAGAATACTTATCATTTATTTTTTCAAAAATCGCTTTTCCTTTTTTCAAATATTCCAAGCTTTTCGGGTAATCTTTTATTTTGCCATACAAATTGGATAAATTTTCATAAGCCAATCCCAAGTCTTTTAAATTGTTGTTTTGTTTAAAAATATCGATAGATCGGGTGTTGAGTTCAATGGCTTTTTTATAGTCGCCCATATTCATATAAACATTTGCCATATTGTCATAAGCTCCGGCAAGGTTGAAGGAATCTTTCATTTGCTTACGTATGGCGATATTTTTATTGCCGTAATAAACTGCCGAATCATAACGGTTTTTTCTTCTTTTGACAATCATCAACAGATTATAAAAATCGCCGGTTAATTTTTTGTAATGATTTTTTTTACTCATTGCCAAACCCAAATGAAATATGGAATCCGCTTTATCGAATTGCCCCGAATAATAATATCCGATACCTTTCATTTTGATAAAAGTGGTTTTTTCGGGCATATTTCCGATGGAATCACAATATACAATAGCACGATTCGACAAAATTATGGCACTGTCGATATTGGTGTTCCATTTTTGTTTTATGACGGATTTGTAGCGGGCGATTTTTAGCTTTTCCGGCGCATATTTTGCATTTTGAGCATTTGTAACGGCGATAAAGGAAAGGAATAAGAGTAATGATGTGATTATTAATCTATTCATTATCAATAAATTATATTATGTTACCGTGTTTCCCGGGATTTATATTAGCAATTTATTAAAAAAAATCGGTGTAGCCAAAAAATAACGGGTTTGTAGCCCTATTGTAGCCATAAAATTTTTGCATCCGCCCCGGCAACGGATGTACCTTGCCCATATAAAAATGGAAGCAATAGTTTTTACATATAACCGTCGCCTGATCGTCCAGTTTGATCAAATGATTTCGGAGGGTGAGATTATTATAAAAGATGATAAGGATACAGTTATTATGAAACAAAAAATCATAAATAAAAACTTCGTAATGATTGAATTGAAAGAAGAGACGAAAAGATTTTCCGTGGAAGTTATCGACAAAGCGGGAAAACGTAATGTTATTACGAATATCGGATGATTATAAACCGTTAAAACCATAATTATGAAAAACTTCTTACGCTTAATTTGCTTCTTGCAAGGAAAAAACAAGGTCGGCTTTTTGTTATTGCCTGCTATGTTATTATGGAGTTTGTCTGCATTCTCCCAACAACTGCAAGATTATTACGCTTTTTATGAAAAAAGCGGGAATTTCTACCACCTTTCCGGTGCAAATACGCTGTTCTCCAACCAAAATATCGATGACGGTTCGGCGGTGGTTAATATCGGGTTTGATTTTGTATATGACCAAGATACATACAATACTTGCCGGATATCGACCAACGGAGCCATAACTTTTACGGAGTCCACCGTGAGTTATAACAATCATCTGAACCCGACAAGCAATACCAATGGAAAGAAAAATATCATCGCTCCTTTGTGGGACGATCTGTTTTTGCGTTCGGCCGATCAAGGGGAAATTCTATATAAAACCGAAGGAACGGCACCGCACAGGAGGTTTTTGGTGGAATGGAAAAATCTTTCTTGGCGAAATTCAGGCAGTACTGTTTCATTTATCCTCGTTTTATATGAAACTACCAACAATATCGAGTTCAGATACGGCCCCAATAATTCCACGGAATCGCGTACGGCGTCCATCGGGATTAACCGGATGATTAACAGTTCCCAAAATACGTTTATGAGTGTTACGCCCGGCAATCCGGCTACGGTTTCGCATACTACGGCAAATGACGGTATTTCCACTTCGAACTATCCGGGGAACAATACCTTCTACTATTTTAAACACTGGACCTATATCAGTGATGCCAATTTTGAAGCTTATTTGGAAACCCACGATATAAACGGCGGAACAAACAACGGCATCATCGGAAACGGTGTAAACGGCGACCATTACGTTTCCTCGGTCAGCGCTTATTATACAAACACCATCCTGGCCGCATTTAAAAATATTTCATCGCTTTACGGTATTCAGGATTTTACCAATTTACAAATACTCAATGTTTATTGGAATAATCTTTCTTATTTGACATTGGACCATAATAAAGCACTCACCGAACTGTATTGCGGTCATAACAATCTGAGTTCGTTGGATTTAAGCAACAATCCGTTGATAACCATATTGAAGATCGGAGAAAATAACTTAGCGAATATTGATATTAGTAATCTTACGGCTTTGGATGAATTTATTGCCAATGATAATCAATTTTCAAGCGTAGATTTATCGAATAATACCGCAT
>JALSPZ010000178.1 GCA_026985675.1 Flavobacteriales bacterium | reverse complement strand
TTTGTTTTTGTTTCTTATTTTTTCCACCTACTTCAAAAACATATTGATTATCTACGTTGAAATCCGCTTGTTTGGTGTAAAAAACCTTATGCTTTGTGCGTAATTGATTGCATATAAATATTTCCCGTAAAGTCCCCTTTTTTACTTGTTCAAATGTCAGGGTATAATATAAATTGGGATTGTTTAAATAGACTTTTTCGGGTTTGTTCATCTTTGAAATTCCATAAATATCCGATTGAAGTAATATCAACAAATCGGCACGTTCCAACCAAAATAAATATTTGAGCAGTGTTTCTCTATTGATACCTATTTGTTTGCTCAATTTCAAAATATTCGGTTTAAATGGCACCAAACCTGCCACAACCATCAACAATTTTTTGAGTTTATAAGCCGCCGAAAAATCTATTCTTGCCAACGAAGGCAAGTCGGTTTCAATGATTTCACTTACAGTTTGTTCCAATTTTTCAAAATAATGGTCGCCTTCATTAAAAAAAGGATAATAACCGGTTTTCAAATACTCGTTAAAAACTTTTAAAGGTCTGATTTTCAGGTTTATTTCTTTCGTTATTTCAGTAGCATTGGTTAAAATATCATTCAATTCATAAGCAGGCAAATCTATGTTGTATTTTATTTTTACAAACTCACGCAACGATAATCCATTAATTTTATAAAATACAATACGACGACTCAAATCGCCTTTGCCCTTATGAATGTTCAATGCCGATGAACCTGTGATAACGATATGTAAATCAGGATATAAGTCATATATATTTTTTATCTCAATCGACCAATCGGGATATTTATGCACTTCATCAATAAAAAGATATTTTCCGCCGTTTTTTACGAAATTGTCGGTAAAATCCAATAAACTTGTTTTGCTAAAATATATGTTATCCAAACTGATATATATCACTTCATCCAAATCGGAAAATTGTTCTTTGATATGTTGCAGCAGAAAAACAGTTTTTCCAACGCCCCTAGCTCCTATAATTCCTATTAAACGATTATCCCAGTTGATTTCCCGATGTATATATCTCTTAAAATCATAGTTTAATGATTGTATTTTGCTATGAAATTGTTGTAGTAATTTTTCCATTTTTGTAGATTGTATTATGCAAATATAGTCAATTTTTGTAGATTCTGACATACAAAATATAAATAATTTTTCAGATAGATACTAAAATTTAAAATCTTGCAAGAAAGATTTATTAAAAAATTGTCTTTTTTTGAGTGCAATTCCAAATTTTTCCTTGTTTTTGTCTTATGATAAAAAGTAAAGCTCCCCCTTTCCCCTAAAATTCTCTCGCAACGACGCAACGACGCTACGCTTTCATTAACAATTCAGCATCAACTTCCGATAGCTATCGGAATAACCATTACTTCCCGCTTCTGACTTCCGACTCCCGACTTCCGTCATCGGTCATCAAGCACCTTTCACCTTTCACCTTTCAACCTTTCACCTAATAACACTCCCCATCATCTCCTTCGGCTTTTCAATGCCCATTAATTCCAAAATCGTAGGGGCAATATTAGCCAAAATACCATCTTTTAATTGCGGATGAAAATCGTTATCAATCAAAATAACAGGAACCGGATTAGTCGTATGAGCCGTATTCGGACTACCGTCAGGATTAATCATATTTTCGGCATTTCCGTGGTCGGCAAGAATAATTATGGTGTAATTGTGTTTCAGTGCTTCGGTAACAATTTTTTTTACGTTTTTATCAACGGTTTCCGCCGCTTTTTTAGCCGCTTCAAACACGCCCGTATGTCCAACCATATCGCCGTTAGCAAAATTCAGCACAATTAAATCGGCGGTTTCATTTTTAATTTCGGGCAACAATGCTTCCGTTACTTCATTTGCACTCATTTCGGGTTTCAAATCGTAAGTGGCAACCTTTGGCGATGGAATTAAAATGCGTTTTTCACCCGGAAATTCCTTTTCCTTACCTCCCGAAAAAAAGAAAGTAACATGTGGATATTTTTCCGTTTCGGCAATACGAATTTGTTTTTTGCCCGATTTTGATAAAATTTCACCCAAAGTATCCTTTAAATCCTCCTTCGGAAAAGCCACTTTTATTCCTTTGAAATTTTCATCATAAATGGTCATTGTAACGTAATACAACGGCAAGGTTTTCATATCATAATCCGGAAAATCCTCTTGCGTAAGAGCTTTGGTCAATTCTCGACCTCTGTCGGTACGAAAATTGTAAAAAATAACAACATCATCGGGCTGAATTGTAGCAATCGGTTGATCGTTTTCGTCCACGCGAACAATAGGCAAAATAAACTCGTCGCTCACACCGTCTTTATAGCTTCCCTCTACTGCTTTTATTATATCTTTTACTTTTTTACCCTCACCTTTTACCAGCAAATCGTAGGCTTTTTTCACACGTTCCCAACGGTTATCCCTGTCCATTGCATAATAACGACCGATAACCGAAGCAATTTCAACCGGTTTATCTTTGATATAGCTTTGAATTTCCTTCAAAAAATCAATTCCCGAATGCGGATCCACATCACGTCCGTCCATAAATGCGTGAATGTATGCTTTTACGCCAAATTTTTCCGCCATATCAATCAAAGCCTTCAAATGGTCGATATGCGAGTGAAC
>JALSPZ010000177.1 GCA_026985675.1 Flavobacteriales bacterium | reverse complement strand
GGACCAATATCTAGAAAACCATAATCCGTTTTAATCCTTAAAGCTCCACCTTGCTGATCACCTCTAACACTACCATTAATTTCCAATTTTTCTTGTGGATTGGTAGTCCCAATTCCAACATTTCCGGTAGGAATACTATACATATTAGAACCATCAACTTTCCAATCTTCATCGGGTTGGGTAGAGAGATTAATCCAATTAGTGCCATCAAAATAATAGAAACTATTATCATCGGTTACAAAAACCGTTAAACCGGTAGCCGGTGAAACAATATTATCTCGGTCGGCAGCTGTCATTCGGGGAATCAACAAACCCGAAGAAGTAGATGAAATATCCAACATAGCAGAAGCATCTGGCGTTGCTCCCGAATTATTGATGGCTACTTGTGCTGATAAATTTAACAAAGAAAACCCAAATAAAAAAAGTAATAATTTTTTCATAATTATATTGTTTTAATAAGCAAAAGTAATAAAAAATTATAAATATTGATTTTTTTTGAGTAACTTTATTAAGTTTTGAGTATTTTTATCAAGGAAAATTAAAATTAACTCCAAATCTTGTTAATTTTTATATCCAAATCTTCTCAATTGTTCATCTTTTTTCCGCCAATCTTTGTTTACTTTAACATATAATTCCAAATATATTTTCTTACCAAAGAATTTTTCCAAATCTTTTCGAGCTTCGGTTCCAATTCGTTTAAGTCCGGCTCCTTTATGTCCTATAATTATTCCTTTTTGCGAATCCCTTTCCACATAAATTATGGAACGAATACGTATTTTATCTGCTTCTTCCTTGAATTCTTCGGTATCTACTTCCACCGAATAAGGAATTTCTTTTTTGTAATGTTTTAATATTTTTTCTCTGATTTTTTCATTTACAATAAATCTTTCGGTTTTGTCCGTTAGCTGATCTTTATCAAAATAAGCGGGACCTTCGGGTAATTTATTCAAAATTTCATTAAAAACTTCTTGAATTCCAAATTTATGTAAAGCAGATACTGGAAAAATTTTAGCATTTGGTAATTTTTCTTGCCAATACTTAACATATTCTTCCAATTTATTTTGATCAATTTGATCTACCTTATTAATTAATAATAAAACAGGTACCTTGGAATTTTTTAATTTTTCAAAAAATTCTTCATTTTTCAAATCTTTTTCTCCTGCTTCCACCATATATAAAATTATATCGGCATCTTCAAAAGATTCCTTGACAAATTCCATCATAGATTCCTGAAGTTCATAAGCGGGTTTTATAATACCGGGGGTATCCGAAAAAACCACTTGGTAGTCATCTCCATTGACTATTCCAAATATTCTATGGCGAGTAGTTTGCGCTTTGGGTGTAGTAATTGCCAACTCCTCTCCTACTACTGCATTTAAAAAAGTAGATTTTCCTACATTAGGATTACCTATGATATTTACAAATCCGGATTTATGTTTTTTTTCTTGATTTTTTTCTTTCATTTTTATATTTTATAAATAATTTTGTCAAAAACTATGCATATTTTCAACAATCTGCTAAATTGTCAGGAATTAAAGTTTTTTCTTTCTCAATTCAAAGTTTTGTCCCAAATATACTTTTCTTACCAATTTGTCTGCTGCCAATTCTTCAGGTGTTCCGTGTTTCAAAATTTTACCTTCAAATAATAGATATGTCTTATCGGTTATAGCCAAAGTTTCCTGAACATTATGGTCAGTTATGAGAATACCTATATTTCTATCTTTCAAATGCGCTACAATTCGTTGAATATCTTCCACTGCAATAGGATCCACACCTGCAAAAGGTTCGTCCAATAAAATAAATTTAGGATTGGAAGCCAATGCTCTTGCAATCTCGGTCCTTCTTCGTTCCCCCCCTGACAATAGTTTACCTAATCGTTTTCTTTTTTCGGTTAGTCCGAATTCTTCCAATAAACTATTTAATTTTTCTTTTTGTTCGTTTTTTGACAATTCGGTAAATTCCAATGCAGCTTTGATATTATCTTCAACGCTTAAATCTCTAAAAACAGAATTTTCTTGCGCCAAATATCCTATACCCATTTGCGCTCTTTTATACATCGGAAATTCCGTAATATCCTGATTGTCCAAAAGCACACGTCCGCTATTCGGTTTTATCAAACCCACTACCATATAAAATGTTGTAGTTTTACCAGCTCCGTTAGGTCCCAATAATCCTACAATCTGTCCTTGTTCGACTTCCAATGAAACCCCCTTCACTACTTCTTTTGAACCGTATTTTTTTACCAATTTATCGGTTTGTAATTTCATAAAAACTAATTTTAATTAAGTGGTGGTTATATCCGTTCCTTGTTTTTTCTCAATCATTTTGGCGATGTAAATACTTACTTCATATAAAATCAGTAAAGGGATAGCTACAATAATTTGACTGATTAAATCCGGCGGAGTTATAAATGCGGCCAAAATCAAAACCAAAATAACGGCATATTTTCTGTTTTCTCTCAAAAATCCCGAAGTTATTAATCCGAATTTTGCCAAAAAGAAAATAATCACGGGCAATTCAAAAACAATTCCGTTGGCAAGAATTGTTGTTCGTATCATAGATAAATAGGACGACAACTTAATTTGATTGGTAATTTGATCCGTAATATTATAATTCCCGAAAGA
>JALSPZ010000176.1 GCA_026985675.1 Flavobacteriales bacterium | reverse complement strand
AATAAAGAAGTAACAAAAGAAGCAGTTAAAGATGCTGCCGAAGTAACAAAAGACGCTGTAAAAGTCTCCGTAATTGGTGGAGCTGATGGAAAAGCACTTTTTCAAAACAACGGATGTATTGCTTGTCATCAAATGGATGCCAAAACAATTGGACCTGCTATAAAAGAAATTGCAAAAGCTTATGCCGGCAAAAAAGACGACTTAGTAAAATTCTTTAAAGAAGAAGGAAAAGCAATTGTTGATCCTGCTCAATATGGAATTATGAAACCCAATTTGGCTCTTACCAAAACAATGTCTGACGATGAAAGAAGTGCATTAGCTGATTATATCATAAATACTTACAATGATAAATCCTATATTGAATTTAACCATAAATCCCGTAACAAACAAAAATATATTTCACAAGATGCTTATAAAGAGACACATAAACAAAATGAATATATGATACAACCAGGAAATCCAAGAAATCTTTTAAGAGAAAAATTGGCACTAATGAAAGAATGGGATGAAGAGGTAGAAAAATTGGGCAAAGAATTGCAAAAAATAGACAAAAAAGGAAAGTAGATAAAAAAAATAATTAAATTTGTTTCCAAAAAAGCGGAATAAATAGTGGAGCATATAATTGTTTATGAGTATATTAGTATAACATTATGAATACATTACAAAAATGGAAAGCCGAAACATCGTTATTACATGAGGCTTATGGAAAACAACCGGAATACCCTTTAGCCACGGTAAAATATATTGCCGATTATTCTGTTCAAGAAATTAATCATAATTTACAAAGAGCTTCAGATGATATGAGAGATGCCATTATTGAAACCAGTCAACAGATTAGTGGTTCTATCGAAAATGGTTTTAATAAAATAATTGAAGCAAATATTAATGGTTTTAATAGCATAACCAATAAACTGGACGATATTGGAGAAATTTTGGGCTGGGGATTTGAAAATATTGTTCAACAACAAAAAGTAACAAACCTTTTGTTGGAAAATATAATTGAATTACTTAAAATACCTGATTCTCAAAAACAAAGACAATATTATATTGCACAGGGACTCAAATTCTTTTCAAATGCCCGTTATGATGCTCACTTGTATGACAATGCCTTGGAAAATTTATTAAATGCAAAAAAAATTGAAAATACAGATTATTTTTTATTACATAAATTAGGACTAATATATCTTTACTCTCCCAAACATCTTAATTTGCAAAAAGCAATAGCATATTTTGAAAAATCAGCCAAATATGCAAAAGTTGAAACTTATGCAAATTCTATAAAATCACAAAATACTCTTAAAAAAGATTTTTTAGTTGATTCAAATACCATAACAAAAGAATCTTACTATTTTTTAGCAAAAGCTTTGTATTTATCAGGAAAAGTCGTTGAAGCTTACCGGATAGCTTTAAAGGCACTTGAATATGATAAGGAGGATGATAAAATTTATTTTGATATCGCAATATATTCATCTGCACTAAATAAAAAGAAAGAAATGCTTTATGCCCTAAAAAAATCTATTGATATTAATCCTATTAACGCTCATAAAGCATTGTTTAAAGTAGAATTATACTCCAGAAAAAGTGTATTACATTTATTAAAACAAATTACTCAAGAAAAACGTAACTATTTAAATAATTTACTTAAAGACATTAAACAATTTCTTGTTATCGATGATAGTCCTTTAAAAGATGAAATAATAAAATTGAGGACATATATAAGAAATAATAATTTTTTTGATATACTAAAAGCTATTGAAATATTGGAATCAACCGTAGAACCTGATAAAATGGAAATATACAAAGATTATAAAGACCTTTTAATAAAAATAAAAGTTAATAGTCTTATTCCGGAACTACAAGAACTTTTAGGCAATCTTTTAACTTTAAGCCCTAAAAATTATGGCGACTTGTTAAAATTTAATTATACATATAAAATAAAACCAAAACTTGATTATTTAATACCTCTTTACGAAGATTTATTAAATGTAAACTCTGATTATTATAAAAACAAATCTAGTATCAGTTGTTGGTTGATTTACTTTATTTTTCCTGTTATTTTATCAACATTCTTATTGTCAAGTCTTACGCTACAAATAGTAGCATTAGTTATAATTATTATAATAGGGGCAAGTATTAATAACTTTTTTGATAATATAAATAAATGCCTTTTTTCAACAGGAAAATGTAGAAGATTAAAAAATAAAAAATTAGGTGTTGAAAATAAAATATTAAATGTTGAAAACAAAATTTTATCCTTTCTAAATAAAATTGATATAAATAACAAATCTTGATAAAGATAAAAAAAATATATGCTTTTGGTATTAAACATCGGCTTTTTAAATTTCCCAACAAATTCCCCCAAAAACTTACAAAAAAAAGTTTATCTTTGTTATTCAATAAATATGAACTAAAAAATACAAATTATGGCATTTGATATCGATATGATAAAACAGGTCTATAAGACCATGCCCGAAAGGGTTAAACAAGCTCGTAAAGTTTTGGGACGTCCAATGACTTATGCTGAAAAAATTCTTTATTCGCATCTTTGGGAAGGCGAACCTAAAAAGGAATTTCAAAGAGCAAAAGATTATGTAGAATTTAAAGTTGACCGTGTGGCAATGCAAGATGCAACG
>JALSPZ010000175.1 GCA_026985675.1 Flavobacteriales bacterium | reverse complement strand
GTTTGATTCATAGTGGATTCCAGTTGATAAGTATCTTTATCGGGATATTTTTCATACGTATTATTGATTAAATTTTCATAAAACTTATAGGTGGTTTTGTAAGAAAAACTTGTAATATACCCCAAGCTATTTCCTTTATTTCCAATATCAAAACGATTGCCGGTATAAAAAGAAAAATTATAATTGGGCAAGCTTTGTTTTTGTAAAGGCGCCAATTGCGGGTCAAATTTCTTTGTTATTTCCGTAAGTTTCGGATTGTTATCAAAAGTATAAGGAATTTTTTCATTTAAAGAAATGGGAATATCATAAGTTCCGTCGTCAAGGGCTAAAAAATCCGTTTTAGAACCTTTGAAAGTTAGAAAATTATTATTTAAATTCATCTCAGGATTAACACCAATCCCAACCGAAAAAGAAGTCTGCCTGTTTGCCGGAAAATCTTTGGTTGTCATATTTACCACACCACCGGTAAAATCAGCAGGAAGGTCTGCCGTAAAGGTTTTATAAACCAATACGTTTTGAAGGATGGATGTCGGGAATAAATCCATTTGTATGGTATTTCTGTCAGGGTCCAAACCGGGAATATCTATTTTGTTCAAGATAGTTTTTGTGTAGCGGTCGCCCAGACCTCTTACGTAAACATATTTTCCACTTTGAACGCTTACGCCTACAATTTTTTTAACGGCGGAAGCCAAATTTCCAACACCGGAAGTTCTAAAAGTTTGAGCCGAAAGCCCATCTACAATAGACAAGGATTTCTTTTGCAATGCCAAAACCGAGCGTTCCGTGTTTTTTCGTTTAACACTTTTAATTACCACCTCATTCAATACTTGCTTGGCTTCGTGCATTTCAACGACTATATGTAAACTTTCACCCCCTTTAACTTCTACAATTTTTTCTACGGATTCATACCCCATAGTTTTAAATTCCAACTTATATTTTCCATCTGGCAGTTTCAAATAAAAAATGCCATCAAAATCTGTTGAAGTTCCTGTTTTTAAATCGGTTACCACCACATTTACCAATGCCAAAGGTTCGTTATTGGTGGCATCTACTACTTTTCCCGTAATTATATTTTGCCCATCGATTGCAAATACTTGTAAATAAAGAAAGTATAAAACAAAGAAAATTTTTGTTTTCATAAAGTTTTTGTTTTGGTTGGTTTGATTTTTTTATGAAAAATTATTTTGTAAATAAAACCAAACAGCCCCTGATGGAAAGAGACTGTTTGATTTCACACAAACTAACAATTTAGAAAGCATTTTTATGTTTGGCGTAAGTCCAATTAAATTGATTCAAGTCTGCACCGACTGTTTGCGAACCTTGTTGAACGGGATTTATAAAACTAGCATCTTCAAAGTTAGGAGCTGGAATATTTGTATGATTATCAGGCAAATCAGTTTTATTAACACCGGCAGGTAAAGCTATTTGCCAATTTTGAAATACCAACACATTATTATTATAATTTTGAGCGGTTTCATCATGTTTCAAACGGATTTTAGCACCGGAAGGAAAACCATAAGCATAAATGTCTTGAACGGTTCCTATGGCACCGTGACGAAAATCGGCATATCTTTCATCATTACTTGAAAATCCGATAAGCGTAACATTGGACATTTGAAAAGGCAATTGCAAAGAACCTTCGCCTCCGTCTATTTCCAATCCACTATCCGAACCTTGTCCTTTGATAACAACGGAATTGGTTATTTCTCCGTGATAAGCTTGGTCGATATCCAAACCGTCATCGTTACAAGCAAAAATCAATAGTTCCGATTCGTGAACAGCGCCACCGAAATGCTCAATACCGTCATCTTTGTTTCCAACGATTTCTATATGATGAATTTCCGTTCCGCTTCCAACGCAACCCAATGAAAGTCCGTTAATTTCGTTACCTGCACCGATTTCGGAACCTCCGTGACGAATGGATACATATTTGAAAACACCGGAATTGTCGGCATCGTCATTTCCGCCGTATTTTCCATTAGGATCGGATGCGGGAATACCTTCGATTGAAAATTCGGTTACATCGTTTTCAAATGAACCTTTGGCTTTTCCCAAAATGATAACCCCTCCCCAAAGTCCGTTATCGTCTTCGGAAAGATTGGTTCCGAATTTTTGACCTACATCGATATTATCAGCTTCTGCCGTAAAAACAATTGGATTGGCTTCTGTTCCGTTGGCAAATATTTTTCCGCCTCTTGCTACAATTAATACGGAAGCATCGGCACCCGAACCGGGTTTTCCTTTGATAATGGTTCCTGCTTCGATGGTCAATTTTTTTCCATCGGGAACTACAAAACGTTTATCGATATACCATATTTTATCAGCTGTTAAGGTTTTGTCGTCATTTAAAACGCCTGTTAATACCGTGTTTTCTTCGGCAGGTTGTTCATCGTCATTATTATCATCTTTTTTACAAGACACCGTTAATAAGCTTAAACTAAAAGCCATTAAAAGAATTAAATTGATTTTTGCTTTCATTATTTTTGTTTTTTGATTACAAAGCAAAACTAAACGGTGAAGTTTAAGTTAAGTTTAGTCTTATATTAAATTTTATTTAACTTATATATAAAAAATTAATATAAACTTCACATAAAACAAGTATGATAATATTGAATTAATAATATTTTTGTAAAAAAATCATAA
>JALSPZ010000174.1 GCA_026985675.1 Flavobacteriales bacterium | reverse complement strand
TGAATGGAACGTAAAACTGTCTGCTGTTTGAGGTTACGTTAAGGTTGTATTTAGAAAAAATATTCAACCGAGTTCAGACAGTTTAGTGAAATGAACAAAAAATTTAGAAAAATACTCGTCAGCCTAGTGTCTTGTCAAGTGTATGATGTTGTATAAGTCGTAGTAATTTTTGTGGAGAGCAAGGCATAAATTTTTCGGCATAGCCGTAGCTATGGTTAAAAATTTTAACGTAGCTATCTGCAAAAAGAACAAGACTTGGTGCGACAAAATATACTTGACAAGACACTATATATTTTTTGTTACCATTGAGCAAAGTCGAAATGTTCATCGATGGAAAAAGTAAAAAATTAAATTTATTTAGGTCAGGATTCTTACATTTTCTTTTTTATAAATATCTATTAATAATAAAAAATAATAAAATACGTAAAATAAAATTCACTTACCAATTTCCTCCCCATATCAAATCAATTTTTTTCACCTTTCAACATCTCATAAACCTCATCAATATAAATATAAAAATCTCTCGAATGCGGTTTACCGTTAGGATAAAAATCTCTTTTCTTTCCCAACCGCACAATCATCAAACGATCTTCCGGTATAATAATCACATATTGCCCCAAAACACCTCTCATATATGCAATTTTTTTACCTTTATAATTAGCCAACCACCAAGAGTAACCATAATAAGGCGACGATTTCAATCTGGGCGATAATGATTTCTCCACATAAGCCGTATCCAAAATCTGCTCTCCTTCCCAATTCCCCTTATGCAAATACAGTTTACCAAAACGAGCAAAATCCCTTGCATTGGAATTGATACATCAAAAAGCTTTTTCCATACCTTCGGGTTTATCCAAAGTCCACAAAGCATATTTTCTAGCACCCATAGGCTTCCAAAAACTTTTAGACATATATTCGGACAATGTCATTCCCGTAGCAGCCGAAACAATCATACCCATCAACTGCGTATCCCCACTCAAATATTTGAAACGCTGACCCGGTTTACTATCAATTCGCACATCTTCCAACATCAACCGGTTCAAATCATCCGTAAAATAAGCTTCCGTAGTAATATGAAAAGGATTATAATAATCCTCTACCCAATTAGACCCGCTCGACATCGAAGCCACATCCGCCACAGTCAATTCATCGGCATATTTTCCTTGGAGTTTCGGTATATATTTTTTAACCTTATCATCCATCTTCAAATAACCATCTTTAATAGCTTTTCCCAAAAGGGCTTCCGTCATACTTTTAGCCATCGAAAACGAGTTCGACAAACTATCCTTATGATAACCTTCATAATAATGCTCATTCCACAAACTATCATTCACAAAAACCAAGAATGCCACCGTTTCCATTCGCTTATGTTCCGACAACAAATTTTCGGTTGGTTTCACTTTATTATAATCTTTATGTAACGGCCATTCCCAAACTTTTCCGTTTTCAATTTTCCTTGTAGGAAAAAATCGCCAATCGTCAATAAAAGCCGTAATATGTCCATTGCCATACACCACCTTTGCCGACCTTAAAATATATCCGTATCCGGTGATATACAACAAAAATATCCCTGCAATTATCAATCCCAATAAACCCAATAAAATCTTTTTCAATATCGAAATCATAATTTTTTTTTCATTAATACACAATTTACTTTTATAAATTTAATAAACGAAAATAAAAAATTAAAATTGCAGAAAAATTATTAAACAATATTTTTTTGGGCGTGCCCCTTCCCACTGTCCAATACTATCCAACGCACAAACCCCAAGCTTTCCACGGGTCGTGTTTTCCGCTAATAGTCCCGCCTCCAAAAACACACAAAAAAATACAATTTTCAGGAGCTTCTATTGTCGCTCTGCCTCTTGTGTTTTTTGTAGTGTTTTCGAGTGCGGGAGCTAACCGCTCCAACCACTCACGCGGGGCAAACACTCGCAGTTCCCCTCTACGAGAGGGGTTAGGGGTGTGTTCGTTCTACCCATCCGGATTTCTCTTATCGGAAATGTTAATACATATCAAAAAAAATCATAACTTTACAACTAAAACAATAAATGAAAAAACGAAAAATCATTCCATACAACCCCAAACTAAAAGAACTTGCCAGAGAATTGAGAAATAATTCAACAAAAGCCGAAATTATCCTTTGGACCAAGCTTCGCAGAAAACAAATATACGGATATGATTTTCACAGACAAAAACCATTGATGAATACATTGTTGATTTTTTCTGTCGCGATTTGATGTTGGCTATTGAAGTCGATGGTTATTCCCACGAGTTTTTAGAAGTATATAATAAAGATGTTATAAAAGAAAAACGACTTAACCAATTAGGTATAACTGTATTGAGATTTTCGGATAAGCAAGTG
>JALSPZ010000173.1 GCA_026985675.1 Flavobacteriales bacterium | reverse complement strand
TTGAAAAAAGGAATGAATGATAAATTTCGTAAAACAGCAAAAACACACCCCCAACCCCTCTCGTAGAGGGGAGCTTGGTATTCCGTTAAATAGAAAAAATAGTTTGCTTTAAGATAATTAGAAGGTAAATTGGAAATTTTCAATATAAAAATTAAGACACAAAACCTCTTATTCAAAGTAGCTTGGCATTTCGCTAAACAGAACGAAAAAATTTTTGTAGCATTTTGTGCGAAAACCCATTAAATTCTTGTTTTTCAGAGAGTTGTTGGCTAACCTTCGCAATTCCCCTCTATGAGAGGGGTTAGGGGTGTGTTCGTTCAAGCTAACGGAATATATATAAAAACACCGCCACGCTTTCATTAAGCATTCAGCATTAACAATTAAGCATTCACAATTAATAATTAACCAAAAAATTTGTAATTTTAAACGCCAAAAAAAATAAACTATGAACACATTTCAACAAGCCATAAAACAAGGAATACCCGACACACTGCCCGAACCCAAAACATATAATCCCGACATCAATCACGCACCGCCCCGCAGAAATATCCTCAATGACGAAGAAAAAAAACTCGCCATTCGCAATGCCCTACGATATTTTCCCAAAGAATGGCACAAAACACTCGCCCCTGAATTTGCCGACGAACTAAAAAAATACGGCAGAATATATATGTATCGTTTTCGACCGGACTATAAAATGTTTGCCCGTCCCATAGACGAATATCCCGCAAAAACCAAACAAGCGGCAGCCATTATGCTGATGATTCAAAATAACTTGGACCCCAAAGTCGCTCAACATCCGCACGAATTGATTACCTACGGAGGAAACGGAGCGGTTTTTCAAAATTGGGCACAATATCTACTCACGATGAAATATCTTTCCGAAATGACAGACGAACAAACTTTGGCAATGTATTCCGGACATCCTATGGGACTATTCCCTTCCAACAAAAACGCACCCCGTGTGGTAGTAACCAACGGAATGATGATCCCTAACTATTCCTCACTGGACGATTATGACCGCTACAACGCACTCGGCGTAACCCAATACGGACAAATGACCGCCGGAAGCTATATGTATATAGGTCCCCAAGGAATTGTCCACGGCACTACCATTACCATTCTAAATGCCAAACGCATCATTCAAGAACGCTTCGGTAAAGATAAAAACGAACCCGTTGTATTTGTATCTTCGGGACTGGGCGGAATGAGTGGCGCCCAACCCAAAGCCGGAAATATAGCAGGCGTAATATCCGTAGTAGCCGAAGTAAACCCCAAAGCCGCCAATAAACGCTACGAACAAGGTTGGGTAGATGTCCTTACCGACGATTTGGACGATTTGGTTAAACAAGTAAAAAATGCCATCAAAGAAAATATTGTTATTTCATTCGGATATATAGGAAATATTGTAGAAGTATGGGAAAAATTCTACGAACAAGATATTCGCATCGATTTGGGAAGCGATCAAACTTCCTTACACAATCCTTTTAACGGCGGATATTATCCCGTCGATTTAAGTTTTGAACAAGCCAATGAAATGATGGCAGCCGAACCCGAAAAATTCAAAGAATATGTTTACAAATCTTTACGCAGACAAGTAGAAGCTATCAATAAATATACCGAATTGGGCACCTATTTCTTTGATTACGGAAATGCTTTTCTTTTGGAAGCTAGTCGTGCCGGCGCCGACATTATGAACGAAAATGGAAAATTCAAATATCCTTCCTATGTAGAAGATATTATGGGACCCTTATGTTTTGATTACGGTTTCGGTCCTTTCCGATGGGTATGCACCAGCGGAAAACCCGAAGATTTGGAAACTACCGACAAAATTGCAATAAAAATTATCCGTAAACTTATGCAGCAATCTCCCAAACGTATTCGTCAGCAATTATCCGACAATTTGCATTGGATAGAAAGAGCACAAGAAAACAAGTTGGTCGTAGGTTCGCAAGCCCGCATACTCTACGCCGATGCTTGGGGACGAATTGCCATTGCACAAGAATTTAATAAAGCCGTAAAAGACGGAAGATTATCTGCTCCCGTTGTTATCGGAAGAGATCACCACGATGTTTCGGGAACGGATTCTCCATTTAGAGAAACTTCCAATATCTACGACGGCTCGTCATTTACCGCCGATATGGCTATTCAAAATGTTATCGGCGATAGTTTTCGCGGAGCCACTTGGGTTTCCATTCACAATGGTGGTGGCGTTGGCTGGGGCGAAGTAATCAACGGAGGATTCGGAATGGTTTTAGACGGAACTCCCGAAGCAACTCACCGGTTGAAAAGTATGCTTTATTGGGATGTGAACAACGGAATCGCTCGCAGAAGCTGGGCTAGAAACGACAATGCTCTTTTTGCCATAGAAAGAGCTATGAAAAATAACCCGCACTTGAAAGTTACTTTACCCAACAAGGTTGATGATGACATTTTGAAAAATCTATTCTGATGAATAACAATAAATTATTGATATATTTAACAGGAGCTTTTCTGTTATGGACAGTTTATGAAATATATATATTCGGCCAACAAATTTGGCTTAAACATCTAATGATAGGTTTGGTTAGTCTATTAATTTTTATAGGATTTTTCGGACTTATAACTTATTTATTAAAAAAATAAAATATGAAACTAATAGCTGACGGCGGTTCAACCAAAGCGGATTGGATAGCCCTTAAAAACAATCGACAAATTTTCAAAACCAGCACCCAAGGGCTTAATCCGACAATATTGGATAAGAAAACTTTGAAAAAACGAATTTTAAAAAATCCCGAATTAATCCGAAATAAAGATGAAATCAAAGAAATATTTTTTTATGGTGCCGGTTGTAGAGCTCCCATAGCTATCGAAAAGTTTAAAGTAGTTTTAAAAAATATTTTTCCAAACGCAAAAGTAAATGTAAACGAAGATATGCTGGCAGCGGTTTATGCGGCTACCGGAGGCAAAGAAGGAATTGTTGCCATACTCGGAACTGGTTCAAATTCCTGTTATTACGATGGAAAGAAAATGCATATGCTCTATCCGTCCTTGGGATATATTTTGATGGACGAAGCATCGGGAAATTGGTTTGGCAAACAATTGATTATCGATTATTACAACAAGCGTATGCCCGAAAATATTGCCAAAGATTTTGAAAAGAAATATGATTTATCCGCCGATACCATCAAAAAAAATCTTTATGAAAAAGAAGCCCCTAATACATATTTGGCAGTATTTGCCGAATTTATGTTTGAGCACAAAGACGATGATTATATCAAAAATTTGCTACGCAAAGGATTTGATTTATTCTTTCAAAACAGAATTATTGCCTTTGACAAAGCCAAAAAAATACCTATATATTTTATCGGATCAATAGCTTGGTTTTTTAGAGATATTTTGGAAGAAATTGCCTTTAAATACGGGTTAACTATCGAAAATATCATCCGAAGGCCTATTGACAAATTACTGGAATATCATACACAATAAAAAACTTTTAGGTATTTTTTTAAAAGATACTTGACTTCGGATTAAAAAAATTTATAAATTTGCCATAGGATAATAAAGGATGAAAAACAAATTTTTGAGTATTATACTATTATTTGCTTTCGGATCGGTTGTTTTACAACCGTTAATTCCTTTTGTCCAGTATTTTTTAGTTAAACAAAATATCATTAGTATTGACAAAGACGATTGTTGTTGCGAAAATCAAACAAAAAAATCAGCTGCCGAATTGATGCAAAATAACGGAAGCAACTACTTAAATGCACTTATCAAAAGAACTTGTAAAGATCAAAAGAAAAGAAAACCTGCCGTCCCAACCGGACAAACATTGGTATTTGTAAAAAAACTTTTCTCCGAACAAGCACAAGCTTTTACTTGCCCTAAAAAAAACTTTAATAAAATATCTACTTTCATAATCCAACCGGATTTAAAATCCTTTATAGCGGATATATTCCACCCGCCTGCATTGATTTAGAAAAAGCTTTAATTTTCTAATTCAATGGATTTGTAAAGGTAAAGTATGTTATTTTAGCTTTATATAAACATTTTTTTATATTATTGAGATTTCTTTCCGTCAGCTGACGGATCGGAATGACAAAACGTTCCTAAATAATATAAACCTTAATCGAAATCCTGTCATTCTGAACGTAGCGACCAAAAAGGAGTGTGATGAAGAATCTCTAAAATAAAAAAATAAAACCATAAGAAAGATTTTCTCATAAAATTTTGCCCTTACAAATCCATTATAAACAAACAATTATTTTTAATCCCAAACCATTGAATTATACCCGCGTCAGGGGGCGAAGTGACAGCTTCTGCATTGGAAAATCCAGCAAAAAAATAAAGAGCAAAGCGACCGAAGGAAGCTCTTGAAATTTATAATTTTTGCGGATTTTTACAAGCGGAACTATAACGAAGCACCCGCCCGGACGCCCAAAAATTAAAAATAAATCTATTAAATGCGGATTTTTGCCTACATACTACTACTCAATTACTTGACGATAATCTTTCGTCCGGCTATTCCGCTATTGGATTATTTTACCCACCTCCAACAATACGAAGAAAGTTGTGAAAATAAAGATAAGCCCGAAATGCACTGTAACGGCCAGTGTCACTTGGCTAAAAAAATGAAAAAATTAGCAGACGAACAAGCACCAAACAAGAAAAAATCAACTCTGCCACAAACGAAATTTAAAGAATTTACAACCTACTACCGAAAAAACTATATTTTTGAATTATATCGCAAATTTACCTATCAATCTTGCGAAAATCTTTATATCATACAAAAAGCAAATAAAGGTCATTTGTCCGAATTGCTTAAACCTCCTCAATACGTTTCTTAATACTTATCGTTGTTTTGGAATTTTTTTTGTGATTAATGTGAGATTGCGTTGTTTAATAACATAAACGTTAATCGAAGTTCGTGTCATTCAGAACGAAGAAAGTTTGCGAGTGAAGTGAAGAATCTCAAAGATTAAAAAAATTTCAAAAACACAAAACAATTTTTTTAAACACAAAAAGTATAGAAATGAAAAAATTTTTAATCTTATTGCTGACTATGACATTTGCATATAGTCAAGCACAAGAAATAAATATAAAAGGTATTGTTTATAATGCCACAAACAATGAACCTGTGATGGGGGCTACTGTAATTGTTGTAGGAAGTAATAAAAAAACAATTACGGATATCGATGGTAAATTTCAAATTTCCGCCGGCGAAAATGCTTTTTTGGAGATTTCGCATCCTAATTATGAAACCAAAAAAGTAAAAGCTCATAAGCAAATGAAAATTTACTTAATGACGAAACAAATCCAATTGGATGCTGTGGTTATCAAAGCTAATCCTTTGGAAGATATTACACATTCGGTAGTTGTAACCGATGATATCAAAAAGGGAAGTCAGCCGCGAAACGCCGCCGATTTGTTTCAAGATATACCGGGTTTTAGTATGCAAAAACGAAGTAATACTTCATTGGAACCTTCGCTTCGTGCATTTAAGTATGAACAAATGAATGTTAAGATAAACGGTGGAAGTAAGATTGTAAATGCTTGTCCCAATCGTATGGACCCGATTACCGCTCACGTAATTCCCGAAGAAGTCAGTCGTATCGAAGTGGTCAAAGGACCTTATACGGTACGTTTCGGGCAAACTTTTGGCGGTGTGGTAAATATGGTAACCAAAACACCTACGGCTGAAAATTTCGGTTGGCACGGAGTTTTGGAAAGTGGATACGAAACCAACGGAAATAATTTGGCTGTAAGAAGCGAAGTGCAATATGCCCAAAAGAAATTCGATATTAGTATTGATGGCGAGCATCGCGATTTTGGCGATTATACCGATGGGGACGGCATAACAATCCCTGCGGGTTTTAAAACGGACAGCTATTCGGTTAAATTGGGTTACAATCCCAAAGAAAATCAACGTTTGGCAGTCAATTGGCATCAAAAATTCGGTAGTGAAATCAAACACGCCGGATTGCCTATGGACTCGCCAAAGGACAATAGCTATTTGATAGGAGTGGATTATAAAATCAAAAAAGTTTCGGATAAAATCCACCATATCAGTTTCAAATCCTATTATTCGTTTGTCGATCATTTAATGACCAACGGATACGGAATGGAAACTCCACGTCCTAACTATCCTGCTATTGATGCCCGTTCGCCGGTTACTTCCAATACAATGGGAGGAAAATTTGAAATCGGTTGGACGCCAAAAAAAGACTGGTTAATTTACAGCGGTTTGGATGCCGATATTATCAAGCGGGACGGAAACAAGCATATTGTGATCAACATAAATCCTGCAACGGGAGTTCCTTTGGACCCGCCAATGGTAAAAGATTTGAAAATCTGGCAAGATGCACAAATCAATGATTTTGGGGCTTTTACCGAAGCACATTACAAAATCAATGATCAATATACCGCAACAGCCGGCGTTCGTGTGGATTATGTTACCGCAGGTATTAATGACCCCGACCCGGGATATTTGGCAATTTACGGCGGAAAAGTAGATGATAAAACCGATATTACAATTGGTGGAACCGTATCCGTTAAATACAAAAAAGACGATTTAACTGCACAATTTGCTTATGGAAGGGGTACGCGTACACCTAGTATGATTGAACGTTACATCTATCGTTTTACAGTAGGCGAAGATGGACGTGATTATATCGGAAATCCTAATTTACGCCCCGAAATCAATAATCAATTTGAAGTAGGGATGCAATTGAACAAAGAAAAATGGGCGGGTGGAATAAATCTTTATTATTCTATCTTACAAGATTATATCACGCCTATTTTAGTGCCTGCTCTAACGGCTCCCGGTGGAGGTTGTGGAGGCGGTCCGCCAAAAGCTCCCAAGCAGTTTTGGAATGTTCAGGCAAATCAATATGGATTTGAAGCCTTTTTCAATTATCAAATTATTGAAAATCTAACCTTTAAATCCGATATTGCTTTAACCAAAGCATACAACGAAACTTTGGACGAGCCATTGGCACAAGTTGCCCCGATGACTTCGCATTTGGGATTGAAATACGAAACCAATAAATATTGGATTGAT
Source organism: Flavobacteriales bacterium (assembly GCA_026985675.1). Taxonomy (GTDB): domain Bacteria; phylum Bacteroidota; class Bacteroidia; order Flavobacteriales; family Flavobacteriaceae; genus JALSPZ01. The sequence goes on along the minus strand of JALSPZ010000173.1, from coordinate 1,284 downwards.
TTTCGAAGCGAACTGGTAGCAACACAAAAGGATTACGCCCCTAGTTTTGGTGAGACCGAAACCCCCGGACATACCAAGTTGGATTTACGCTTGGGATATAAACCGATGAAAGGTTTGTCCGTTGGTGCAGCGGTATTGAACATTACCGACGAAGCTTATTACAATCATTTGAATTTTGCCTTTAAAAATGCCGACGCCCTTAACGGCAGACGTATTTATGAACCGGGCAGAAGTTTTAGTTTGTATGTGAAGTATAGATTTTAGTTGAAAGGTGAAAGGAAAAAGGTAAGTGGAATAATATCTAGCCTACAGTTTTTGACACTTTTTTGTATGCGAGAAAATTTCATAAAAATGTTGTATAATAATGAAGTAGGTAAAAAAAATACAGAATATTACCAATAATCGAATTAGAAAATTTAATAAAATTAACAATTAAATAAAAATTTAAAAAAATAGAATTATGAAAAAAATAGTAAACATAAAAAACATATTGATATTAATAGCATTAACTCTGACATTAAATTCTTGTAAAAAAGATGATGATGAAGATATCCCCCAAAACAATCACGAAGATGCTTGGGGAGATGTAATATTGAAAAAAATGGATATGATGGGCAATATCAAATATTTACCGGTATTTTTTGCCGATGGAATTGATATAGCGGAAAGCGGAAGCAGCGTTACCGGACCTGACGGGACCAATTACGACTTGCACGATATTCCTTGGATGCAAGGTAATAAACAAACCGGTGGGGGAAGTCCTTCCGATGTAAAACCACAAGCGGGAACTTATACCTTCCACCTAAAATTTACAGACGGAACAACAGTTGATGTTACCGATGAGTTGGAACAAACCGAAATTGATATTCCGATGATTACAGCATTCAATTATGACCAAGCCAGCCAAACCATTCATATCGAGTGGACACCGGTAGCAAATGCCGATTTATATTGTGTAAAAATAACCGAATTGGATATGGCAAATACCAAGCCGTTCTTTAAATTACCTCAATTGCCAACCAACAGCAATACATTGGACATCAATATAGACGGTAGTAACGGTTGGATGCGTCCGACAAGTGAATTGCAAAGCGGAACGGAATATTATATCGTTGTTGCCGCAAAAAAAGTGGAACAAGGAAAACCGGTTTCGGGAATGAGTAGTGATTTTCAAACGAGTTCTTGTAATAAACGGAAATTTACTTATTAATAAAGTTAATTTTGGTTAATTTAAAATGGCAATGCGGATCTTTTCGTGCGCAAGAATATTGGCGTGTTCTCATC
>JALSPZ010000172.1 GCA_026985675.1 Flavobacteriales bacterium | reverse complement strand
AGCTTCTTTTACCGGATCCATTGCACGTTTGACCAAATCATCGGTCAATTTTTCAAATTGTGCACGAGTCAATTTTTTCACCAAGTGTTTAGGACCGCTTTCGGTAGCCGTGATATAAGGCAAATTGATTTCGGTTTCATTGGCAGATGACAATTCGATTTTGGCTTTTTCGGCAGCTTCTTTAAGTCTTTGAAGCGCCATAGGATCTTTTTTCAAATCGATACCTTCTTGTTTTTTAAATTCATCAGCCAGCCAATCGATGATTCTTTGGTCAAAATCATCACCACCCAAGTGTGTGTCACCGGCAGTAGATAAAACTTCGGTTACACCGTCGCCAATATCCAAAATAGAAATATCAAAAGTTCCACCACCAAGGTCAAAAACAGCAATTTTTTTCTCTTTATCGGATTTATCCAATCCGTAAGCCAAAGCGGCGGCAGTCGGTTCGTTAATGATACGACGAACTTTAAGCCCTGCGATTTCTCCCGCTTCTTTGGTAGCTTGACGTTGTGCATCGTTAAAATATGCCGGAACGGTAATCACCGCTTCTTTTACTTCGTGTCCCAAATAATCTTCGGCAGCTTTTTTCAATTTTTGCAAAATCATAGCCGAAATTTCTTGTGGTGTATATTGTTTACCGTCAATTTCGATACGAGGCGTATCATTTGGACCTTGCACCACTTTATAAGGAGCTCTTTTAATTTCGTCTTGAACTTCCGAATATTTATTCCCCATAAAACGTTTTATCGATGCGATAGTTTTTTTAGGGTTGGTAATAGCTTGTCTTTTAGCGGGATTTCCCACTTTAATTTCTCCATTGTCAGTAAAGGCAACAACCGAAGGAGTCGTTCTATTTCCTTCTTCATTAGGGATTACCACAGTGTCATTTCCTTCACGAACAGTAACTACCGAGTTGGTAGTTCCCAAATCTATACCGATTATTTTATTTGCTTTGCTCATAATTAAAAATTTTTTAGTTCGTTTGGCAAAGCTCAATCATTATGCCAAATTCTTTTTTTACATTTTTTTTATATAATTTGACAGATTTAAGTCTTTTTTATGACACTTTGTCACTAAAAAAGTTTCGATAAGCTATTTTTTCCCTCTTCCAACTTCCGACTTCCAACTATTTTTTCAATGGCGTGTCCCTTCCTTGGGTCAACCGCACAAGTCCACGGGTCGTGTTTTCCGCTCATAGTCCCGCCCGCAAAAACACACAAAAATTTATAAATTTCAAGAGCTTCCGTTGGTCGCTTTGCTCTTTATATTTTTGTAGTGTTTTGCGGTGCGGGAGCTAACCGCTTCAACCACTCACGCGGGTATAATCGCTGCTGAATTAATTTATTTTTCATTCATATTTTATACAGTACAGACAAGGCATGCCTTGTCTCAACTGCATGTCTTGTCTTTACGTCTTACCATTAACAATTCATCTAACCTTTATCCAACAAATGCAAAACTTCTTTTTTACGGTCTTTATGTTTAAAACGATTATGTGTCCAAAGGTAGTAGGCGGGATTTTGCCGAATCATTTTTTCCAATTTATCAATATAGATATCGGTCAGTTGATAATTTTCAAAACTATTGGGATTTTCGGTGATTACATCAAAATTTACTTCGTAAAATCCGCGTTTTAGTTTGTTTACGTTCATAAAAACAAAAGCGGCATTATAAGATTTAGTCAATTTTTCCGGACCTACAAAAACCGGAACTTCCACACCGAAAAACTTTCGCCAATACCGCGAGCGATGCAATTGCGGCGACTGGTCGGCAAGCAAGCCCAAGATAAATTTATCGGTAGAATTTTTATATTTTTTCAGCTTGTTTTTCAATTGTTTGGTTTCTATCAATTTTCCACCGAAACGCTGACGGTTTTTGAGCATCAGTTTTTCAAAAAAACGGTTGTTAATTTTTAAATAAGTAGCAATGGGTTGAGCGGTTGTCAGTTGTGCCAAAGGAAATACCCATTCCCAATTGCCATAATGTCCGCCAACCAGTATAATATTTTGACCTTTGTCGGTTATTCGGTTCAAAACTTCCGGATTGACAAACCGAAAATGCTTTTGCAAACTTTTCAAAGGCATATGAAAAGCTTTTATCATTTCAACAAAAAGATCGGCAAAATGGCGGTAAAAATTTTTCTCAATTTTTTTTCTTTCCGTATCATTTAGTTCGGGAAAAGCAATCAACAAATTTTTTCTAACGATTTTTTTTCGATAACCAAAGAGGTGATATACAAAAAAATAAAAAATATCCGAGAAAAAATATAAAACACGAAAAGGTAAAACCGATAATAAAATCAGTAACGGATATAAAAAAATGTATATAATGAACTGCATTAAATGATTTTCTTTATTTTTGGCAAAGTTATTCATTATCATTAACAATAAAAATTTTATGCCGCTTAAAGATTTTCAAATTGATGAAAAACTTTCATTATATCTTTGGAAAATAGATGAAAATGCGGATGAATTGTTGGTTTTAAACAACGGAATGCTTCCCGACGAATGCAAAGAATATAAGAAAACACTTCATCAAAAACAATGTTTGGCCAAGTATTTGATATTTAAACATTTGAATATTGAAGACCAAATTTATAAAGATTCCAACGGAAAGCCTTTGCTGAAAAATGGACAATTTATTTCGGTTTCTCACACAGGCAATTTGGTAGGTATAGTAATTTCAACAGAAGCTTGCGGGTTGGATATTGAAAAAAATCGTCCGAAAATTTTGCGTGTCAAAGAAAAGTTTGTTTCCATTGACGATTTTGTTCCGAATGATAATCATATTCATTGGCTTTGGACGGCAAAAGAAAGTATTTACAAATTATATGGAAAAAAAGCCGTACCGTTAAAATCTATCAAAATTATAGCAATTGATTTTGCTAAACAATACGGTTGGGGAATTTTAAATCGGCGGGATATTGAATTATTTTTTATAAAAGTCCCTGAAAATTATATTATCTGTATTGCAAGATATGCAGAAGATGATTTTAACTTTTTTTAGTAGCTTAAATGTATATATTTGTATAATATAAATTTAAAAAAATGAGTTTAATAAAATCCAAAGAAATAGCCAAATCCATCGGGATGAAAAATTGGGGCAAAGCGGGTGAGCTAACCGGATGGCTATTGATGAGATTATTGAGATTTGATAAACTTAATAAATTTTACGACCAAATCAAGCACAAAGAAGGTTTGGATTTTATCAATAGCATTCTCAACGATTTAAACGTAAAATTCGATATTCCAGAAGATGATCTTAAACGTATTCCCAAAGAAGGAGCTTTTATCACGGTTTCCAATCATCCGCTTGGAGCGATAGACGGAATATTGCTTCTTAAACTTTTGTTGGAACAACGCCCCGATTATAAAGTTTTGGCTTCTTTTTTTTTGGAGAAGATAGAACCCTTGCAACCTTATTTGATACCGGTAAATAATTTTGAAAATATAAAAACAAAAAAATCCAGTATTAGTGGATTAAAAATGGCACTTCAACATTTGCAGGATGGCAAAGCATTGGGAATTTTTCCTGCCGGTGAAGTCTCCACTTACAAAGACGGAAAACTTATGGTGGATAAAACTTGGGATAAATCAGCTTTAAAACTGATTTATAATGCGCAAGTTCCCATTATACCGATATATTTTCACGCCAAGAATAGTCGAGTTTTCTATTTCTTGTCGCGTATCCACCCGATACTACGCACGGCAGCTCTCCCTTCGGAAGCTATATCCAAAAGACGAACCAAAATTTCCGTTCGAATAGGAAAACCGATTTCAGTCAAAGATCAGCAAAGTTTTGCCAATTATGATTTGTTGGGGGATTTTATTCGTAAAAAAACTTATATCCTTGCCAAAACTTTTGAAAGGAGAAAAGAAATAAAACTTCCAAAGCTTAAAAAGAAAACCATTAAAAAAGAAATTATCCCCCCCGTAGAAACCGGTCTTTTGGAAAAAGATATTGAAAAAATTTCATCACATTCGACTTTTCTGTTTGAGAAAAACGATTATCAAGCTTTTTTAGCCGATGCCAAAGATATTCCTAATCTTATGCGTGAAATTTATCGTTTGCGTGAAATTACTTTTCGTTTGGTAGGCGAAGGAACCGGTAACGAGTTGGATACGGACAAATACGATAAATATTATAAACATCTCATCTTATGGGACGCAAAAAATAAAAAAATTGTCGGTGCCTATCGGATGGGATTGGGAAGCGAAATTTTTGAAAAATACGGCATCAAAGGTTTTTATTTGAGCGAACTTTTTACATTTGAACCCGAATTATATGAAATAATGAGTAAATCCATAGAAATGGGGCGTGCTTTTGTAGTGCCGGAATATCAACAAAAACCTTTTCCTTTGTTTTTATTATGGCGAGGAATTATTCACACGATTTTACGTCATCCGCAACACGAATATTTAATAGGTCCGGTAAGTATCAGCAATAATTTTTCCAATTTTTCCAAATCCTTGCTTATCGAATTTATGAAATCCAATTTTTATGATGCTTATACCGCCCAATTTGTAACACCTAAAAAAGAATTCAAAGTCCGACTGAAAGAAAAAGACAAAAGATTTATTTTTGAAGAAGCAAGAAATAATCTTAATCGTTTTGACAAACTCATTGACGAATTAGAACCCGGTGCCTTAAAAGTTCCTGTTTTGTTAAAGAAATACATCAAACAAAATGCACGTTTGATTTCTTTTAATGTAGATCCCAATTTCAACGATGCCATTGACGGCTTAATGTATATCAAAATTTCCGATTTGCCCGAAGATACCGTAAAACCCGTTTTGGAAGAATTTGAAAGTCAGTTTAATGAAAATAAAAAAAATTAAAAAACGTTATCTTTTTAATGAATAAGTTGTTTTTACCTATGAAAAAATATATTCTCAACCTGATTTTGTTTTTTTCTTTATCTCTATCTGCACAAAATCGCTGGATTGACTATTATTCTTATCTGAATATAAGTCAAATACAGATTGAAAACAATCATCTATACGGCAAAGCCGAAAACAGTTTTTTTATTAAGGATTTTCAAACCGGTGAAATTGAAAGAATTTCCAGTATCAACGGATTGTCAGGCGAAACTTTTGCCAAAATTTATGTTCACCAAGCTTTAAACAAAATATTTGTAATACATACTAACGGATTGATTGAAATTATCAGAAAAGATCAATCCATCAAAAAAATTGCCGATCTCAAATTTAATTCTTTCATCAGCGATGATAAAAAACAATGTAATGCTGTTTTCGTTCAAGGAAATTTGCTTTATTTGGCTATGGGATACGGTATTTCGGTATTTGATTTGGATAAGGAAGAATTTGGAGACACTTATTATATAGGTTTTGGTGGTTCTCAATTGGAAGTAAACGATGTGGAAATTTATGGACAGGAAATTTATGCAGCCACCGGACAAGGTTTGAAAAAAGCTGCTTTGTCCGGCAATTTGATAGATTTTAACAATTGGACGGATATCACTTCGGGAAACTGGAAACATTTAGCGGTGTATAATAATAAATTGTTGGCTGCCAAAACTTTTGATGTTTACGAAGTAACAGGTAACAATGTAATTTTTAAACGAAATTTCATTAAACCGATTTTGGATTTTCAACCGAATGATTATTTGGTATTGACAACATTTGATAAAATTTTTCTAACTGACGAAAACCTTACGGATATTTATACTTATTCCGCTTCCGTTTTTAATCAATTTAAAGCCAATACGGCTATTGATTTTCAAAGCAATTTGTATGTGGGAACACGTGAGCAAGGAATTTTACAAATAAATATCGGAGGAAGCGGTTTTACAACTATTGCTCCCAATTGTCCCGCATATAATGATCCTTTCGGTATAGATGTAAGAGACGGAAAAATTTGGATGGTTTACGGAAGTCATGGTCCCAGTTTTGCTCCGGCTTGGAAAGAAAAAGCTATTAGTTATTACGACGGTAGTCAATGGACAAATATTCCTTATGAAGATTTTCAAGTGCCAAGTCTTTGTTATGTAAAAATCAATCCTTCTAATCCCGAAGAAGTTTATATGTCATCTGCTGTCAAAGGATTATTAAAAGTTACCGATGCCAATCAGTTTATGTTATATGATGATACCAATAGCACTTTGGATTTTTTTATGGCTGGAAATGCTAAACAAATTAGAGTTTTTGGTATCGGTTTTGATGCCGAAAACAATCTTTGGATAACCCAGACTAACGAACAAAACAAAAATGACAATATCAAAGTTTTAAGAAACGATGGCTCTTGGGGTGTCTTGCCTTTGCCCGGCGTTTTTACCAATAGTCAATATTTTACCGATGGTGTCAGAATCTTGGCGTTTGATCAAGACGGAATTTTATGGCTAGGGACGGTTTATAAAGGAGCTGTTGGAGTGAATACCCAATCCGGACAATATGTGAGTATAACAAATGGTTTTCAGAATACTGCTTATACATATGTCACAAGTTTGTCTGTGGATAAAGACAATACTTTATGGGCGGGAAATTATACGGGATTACGTATAACTTCCAATCCTTCACGAGCTTTTCAAAATCCCGATGAAGTGATTTTTCGACCGATTAAAATAGAATATGAAGGAAGTGTGCAATTATTACTGGAAGGTCAAGGCATATCCGTAATAAAAACAGATGGCTCCAATAACAAATGGATAGGAACAACATCAAACGGAGTTTATTATGTCAGTGAGGATGGAAAAAAGACCATTTATCATTTCACAACCGAAAACAGTCCTTTGCCTTCCAACGAAATTTATGATTTATCCGTAGATGGAAAATCCGGAATGGTTTATTTTGCAACGGGTAAAGGTTTGATTGGTTTTAAAGGAAATGCCACGGATCCGGTTGAAAGTATGAATGATGTTTATGCCTTCCCGAATCCCGTTAATATGAAAAAACATAATTTTGTAACTATACGCGGACTTATGGAAGATATTTTTGTCAAAATTATTGATGTGGAAGGTAATTTGGTCTATGAAACAAAGTCCAAAGGCGGAAGTGTGGATTGGGATCTGACGGCTTTCGGCAGATATAAAGTGGCTTCCGGAGTTTATATCGTATTATTGACCAATGAAGACGGAACGCAGACCCAAACTACTAAAATTTTGGTTATAAAATAATTCAAATGCTTATAAAAACCCAAGCCATTGTTCTTTCGGTGCTTAAATACAGTGATCACGATGCTATAATAAAAACTTATACGCATGATGCCGGGTTTGTTACCTTTTTTGTCAAATCGCTTTTTAAAAATACAAGAAAAAATCTAAAAAAGTCGCTTTTTCAACCCAATTCAATTTTGAATATAGTGGCAACCCATAGAGCCAATAAGCAAATGGAATATATCCGTGAAGTTACCAATGCTTATCATTATAAAGATTTGTATAACAATTTCGATAAGCTCAACCAAAGCACTTTTATCCGGGAAATACTTTTGAATACCTTACAAAATGAAAACCAAGCCGACGAGAATCTATATGATTATATATATCAATCTTTTGTTTCTTTGGATAAACTTCCTGCCGATCCGGATTTTCACCTTAAATTTTTAATACAACTCACAAGCTTTTTGGGATTTCTACCCGATTATCAAACAAAAGGAGATTTTTTTGAACTTTCCGAAGGAATTTTTACTTCCGATTTCACTAATCTCAATCATTTTTTTGATAAAAAACAAACTTCTTTATTTAAGAAGCTTTTAGGTATGATTTTTGCTTCTGAAAATTCAATAAAATTAAGTAACTTTGAACGCCAAAGTCTTTTGAAATTAATCCTGATGTATTATCAATATCATTTGGAAAATTTCAAAGAACCCAAATCACTTCAAATTTTGAATGATTTGTATGGATAAGCTACTAAAAGAGATGATTATATGAAGCAAAAATTACTTGTTGGTTTTTTTTTAATCATAGAAACACTTGCCACTCATGCGCAGTATATCAAAGTTATTGATATGGAAACTACATTTCCAATTGAAAATGTGCGAGTGAGTAGTATTAATCAAAAATATGTTTTTCATACGAATAAAGAAGGATTGATAAATATACGTAATTTTCGTAGAAAAGATACCATCATATTTTCCCATCCCGAGTATGAAATTTTTAAGACCACCAAAAGAGAAATCTTGAAAAACGGCAATGTGGTGGAACTTATCAAACGGTATCAAAAGTTGGATAACGTTATTTTGTCGGTATCCAGAACTTTAACCAAAAAGACCAATATTGCCGAGCAAGTAAAAATTATTGATAAAATCGAAGCGGTAAAAATTATGCCTGCAACCGGAGCAGATTTATTGGAACTTACGGGTAGTTTGTTGGTGCAAAAATCACAAGGAGGTGCCGGAAGCCCTATTATTCGTGGTTTGGAAGCAAATCGGGTGCTTTTGGTTTTGGACGGAATACGTTTGAACAATGCCATTTCTCGAACCGGACATCTGCATACTGCTGTTACAATAAATCCGTTAATACTGGATAGAACGGAAATCATTTACGGACCTTCGTCTATCTATGGTTCGGATGCGTTAGGTGGAGTAATTAACTTTTATACGCATACGCCGGTGATTAACAAAAACAAAAGTGTAAATAGCCAAATTGTAGGAAGATATGGTTCCGCTAATAATGAAACTACTTTCCATTTCAATACGGAAGTCAGTCAAAAAAAATGGGCAACGTTCTTTGCTATGACCTTTTCCGACTATGGAGATATACGTATGGGTAAAAAACGTTGGCACGGTTATGACGATTGGGGTTTAGTGCCTTTTTATTCCGAAAACAATGATCACTATTATACCGATACTCCTACTGAAAACAAAGACCTTTCTTTACAACCGAATACCGCTTATCAACAAAAGGATTTTTTCAACAAAACCGTTTTCAATTTCGGAAAAAAAGACCATGAATTTATTCTGGAAACTCAATACAATTACACGGGAAAAGTCAGTCGCTTTGATAAACTCACACAACAAAAAAACGGGAATTTAAAATTTGCCGAATGGTATTACGGTCCGGCTAAAAGATTGCTTATTTCTCCGCAGTTTTTATTCAAATTTGACAAAAAATGGTTAAAAAATGCACGGGTAATATTAGCTTATCAGGACTGGGAAGAAAGTCGTATCAAGAGAAAATTCAATAGCACACAAAGAAATTATCAAATTGAAAACGTTAAAGTTTTTTCCCTTAATGCCGATTTTAATACTTCGTTTTCTTCAACAAATAAATTGTCTTACGGTGCCGAAGCTTATTATAATATCGTTAATTCAATTGCTTACAGCAAAATATTGTTAGTCAATGGAAACGAAATTACCGGATTGGACAAGGGTCCCAAAATCCCGACCCGTTATCCGGATGGCGGAAGCGATTTTTTAAGTATGGCGCTTTACGGAAACTACCGGTTTAAGGTTTCTCCAAAATCCTTTTTTAATGCGGGACTGCGTTTTACCCAAACCAATATGCACGTAAAATGGGTGGATGATACTTTTATCGTTTTACCTTATAATGATAACACCTTGGCAAATTTTGCTTTAACCGGTAATCTCAGTTATATTTTCAAACCATCCAAAACTTGGAAAATGGATATTTTATTATCATCCGGTTTTCGCTCGCCTAATATAGACGATATTGGGAAAATACGTGAAAAAAACGGAAAAGTAACTGTGCCCAATATTTATTTGAAACCCGAATATGCTTATAATGCGGAATACGGTTTGGTAAAATATTTTAACGGACAAAATTTTTCTATTTCAGCTAATGTATTTTATTCTATGTTAATGAATTATATCGCACGGTCAAAGTTTGAAATACAACCCGGAGTTGATCAGATTCTTTATGAAGGAGATTGGGCGGAAACTTATGCCAATGTCAATAGTGGCAAAGCCGAAATTTACGGTGGTTCATTAAATATCGACGGTAAAGTATCCAGAAAACTCGATCTGCAAGGGGGAATTTTTTATACCAAAGGAAGGATGATTGACGCGCAAAGACCATTACCTTCCATTCCGCCGGTTTTCGGGCATTTTAAGCTTGGATATAAATTTGACCGTTTGGAAACATCACTAATGTATAAATTTATGTTGGAGAAACCTTTGGATGAATATGATATCATAGGGGGTATTGATAATATTGAACAAAGTCCCTTGGATCCGGATACTGGAGAATACGTCGGGTTTCCGCAATGGCATACGTTGAGTTGGTATGCCAATTATCATTGGAATAAAAATTTCAGTATAAATCTTGGAGTTGAAAATATTTTTGATGTGCATTACAAAGAATTTGCTTCGGCAATTAGTGCGCCGGGGAGAAATTTTAAGTTTCAAATTCTAATAAAAATATAATATGAATCATCCGATTACCTTAGGTGAATTTATTATCGACCGCCAGGCACATTTTCCTTATTCTACCGGCGAGTTGAGTAGTTTGTTAAACTCCATACGTTTAGCGGCAAAAGTTGTTAATCACGAAGTGAACAAAGCCGGTTTAGTGGATATTATAGGAGCGGCAAATAACAAAAATGTTCAAGGTGAGGAACAACAAAAACTGGATGTTTTTGCGAACAAAGTTTTTATTCAAGCGCTAATCAATCGTGAAATTGTATGTGGAATTGCTTCCGAAGAAGAAGACGATTTTATCAATATTGTCGGTAAAAACGAGGATAATAATAACAAATACATCGTTTTGATGGATCCTTTGGACGGTTC
>JALSPZ010000171.1 GCA_026985675.1 Flavobacteriales bacterium | reverse complement strand
ATCTTTTGGATAAGAATAATCCCAATGTCGATATACATTTTTATATTTTAGCGGGATTTGTTGGAATGGTTATGGGGTCTATACAAGCTTTGTCTCGCTCCACTTATTCAAAAATGATACCCGAAGAAACTCAACAACATGCAACTTATTTCAGTTTTTACGATTTCTCGGAAAAAATAGCCATTGTATTGGGGACTTTTTCTTTTGGAGCATTGGAAGCAATAACCGGTTCTATGAAATCCGCCGTATTGTTGATGAGTTTCGTGTTTTTATTATCTATGATTATCTTACAATTTATTCGTGATAAAAAATAATCATACTGCCACTTTCCCTTTAATATGCGGATGCGGATCGTAGCCAATCAATTCAAAATCATCGTAGGTAAAAGAAAAAATATCTTTAATTTCCGGATTAATTTTCATTGTGGGTAATTTTCGCGGTTCACGAGTTAATTGAAGTTTTACTTGTTCAAAATGATTTTTATAAATATGAACATCACCGAAAGTATGAACAAATTCTCCGGGTTCTAATCCCGTTACTTGTGCCATCATCATTGTTAGTAGCGAATAAGAAGCAATATTAAACGGAACCCCTAAAAAACTATCGGCACTGCGTTGATACATTTGACAGGATAATTTTCCGTTGGCAACATAAAATTGAAAAAAAGCATGACAAGGAGGTAAAGCGGCTTTTCCATTGGCAACATTTTCTGCAAAACTCTTGCTTGTATCGGGCATTACCGAAGGATTCCAAGCCGTAACCACAATCCGACGACTATCGGGCTTGTTCTTAATCATTTCCACAGCATTTGCTATTTGATCAATTCCGTCGTTATTCCAATTCCGCCATTGCGCACTGTAAACCGGACCCAAATCGCCGTTTTCGTCAGCCCATTCGTTCCAAATCCTAACTCCGTTTTCTTGTAAATATTTAATATTGGTATTGCCGGACAGAAACCAAAGTAATTCATGAATTACCGATTTTAAATGTATTTTTTTTGTAGTAACCAATGGAAAACCTTCTTGCAAATCGAAACGCATTTGGTATCCGAAAATACTACGAGTGCCTGTTCCGGTACGATCATTTTTGTCAATACCGTTTTTCATGATGAAATCTAATAATTCAAGATATTGCTTCATAAATAATTTTTATCAAAAATAATTAAATAAAAATGAAAAAAAAATTAAATTTATTATGCACGCATAATAAATTTTTTGTATATTTGAGAGCAAAATAAGCAGATGAACTATGATAAAGGAAAAAACAATTGATCAATTAATCAGAGAAACATGGATGGCGATAGCAAAACTATATAATGAAGAGGCTTCAAAATATGGCGGTACCCTTTCTATTGGTTATGTTTTGCTAAAAATTGATCCCCAAGTAGGTACGCCTTCCACGAGTTTGGCTCCTATGTTGGGAATGGAAGCCACAAGCTTGTCCAGGACTTTAAAAAAAATGGAGGAAAAGAAATTGATTTATAAGGAACCAAATCCGAAGGACGGAAGAAGTGTACTGATAAATTTGACGGAATATGGAAAACAAATGCGTGAAAAATCTAAAGAGACAGTTTTACAGTTCAACGAAGTTATTTATCAAAATGTTCCTGAAAAGGATTTGAATTGTTTACGCATAACCATTGGTAAAATACTGGATTTGGTTAATAAAAAGCAAATTTTTCACGGAAATAAAATTAAATAAATATACATTTAATAAATATAAAATTATTGTCAATATGAAAAAAAGAATAGAGAAAGCCGCTGTAATTGGTTCGGGCATTATGGGTTCGGGCATAGCCGCCCATCTGGCCAATGCAGGTGTTCAAGTTTTACTCTTGGATATTGTTCCGAGAGAATTGACCGACATAGAAAAAGCCAAAGGTTTGTCCTTGGAAGATAAATTAGTGAGAAACCGTATTGCTACGGAAAATTTAAAAAAAGCACTTAAATCCAAACCGGCTTTGTTTTATCATAAAGATTTTGCCAAACGTATCGAAGTTGGAAATACCGAAGACGATATGAAACGTATTGCGGATGTCGATTGGATTATTGAAGTTGTTCCCGAACGTTTGGATATTAAAAAGGCAGTTTTTGATAATATTGAAAAATATCGAAGAGAAGGGACCATAGTCTCGTCAAATACCTCTGGAATTCCCATTCATTTGATGGCCAAGGGTCGTTCGGATGATTTTAAAAAGAATTTCTTAGGGACACATTTTTTTAATCCCGTTCGTTATTTGAAACTTTTGGAAATTATTCCTACCAAAGATACGGACAAAGAGCTGGTTGATTTCTTTTTGGAATATGGAGATAAATTTCTAGGTAAAACAACGGTTTTAGCCAAAGATACACCTGCTTTTATCGGCAACAGAATCGGTGTTTATGGAATTATGGATATTTTGCATTTGGTAAAAGATTTGGATTTAACGGTTGAAGAAGTGGATAAACTTACCGGTCCGGTTATCGGTCGCCCCAAATCGGCTACTTTCAGAACTGCTGATTTGGTAGGTTTGGATACTTTGGCACACGTAGCTACCGGATTATATGAAAATGTTCCTGATGATGAAGCCCACGATACTTTTAAATTGCCGGATTATATCCAAAAAATGTTAGAAAATAATATGTTGGGTGATAAAACCGGAGGTGGTTTTTATAAAAAAGTAAAAAAAGACGGCAAAAAAGAAATTTTGGCTTTGGATTTGGACACTTTGGAATATCGTCCGAAAAAGAAAGCCAAATTTGCTACACTTGAACTGACACAAGGTATAGACGATGTAAAAGACCGTTTCAAAGTATTAGTCAAAGGAAAAGATAAAGCCGGTGAGTTTTATCGCAAAACTTTTAGCGGACTTTTTAGTTATGCTTCTAATAGAATTCCTGAAATAGCCGATCATCTATATCAAATTGACGATGCAGTCGAAGCCGGTTTCGGTTGGAAACACGGTCCGTTTAAAATATGGGATGCCATAGGTGTGGAAAAAGCCATTGAAATGATGAAAAACGAAGGCAAAGAACCTGCTGCTTGGGTAAATGATATGCTTTCCAAAGGCATTTCATCTTTCTATACAGTAAAAGACGGTGCTACCTATTATTATGATATAAATGCAGCCGAATACAAGAAAATCCCCGGACAAGACCATTATATTTATCTGGATAATTATAGGGTAACCAATACTTTATGGAAAAGTGACGACGCTTCCATTATCGATTTAGGAGATGGAGTTATCAATATCGAATTTCACTCCAAGATGAATACCTTGGGAGTGGGTGTGATACAAGCTATCAATAAAGCCATAGATATGGCAGAAGCCAAATATGATGCGTTGGTTATTGGGAATCAAGGAGATCAATTTTCAGTTGGAGCTAACTTGGCATTGGTATTGATGTTGGCGGTAGAGCAGGAGTTTGACGAGTTGTATATGGCTGTAAAAACATTCCAAGATACAGCTATGCGTGTGAGATACTCTTCAATTCCTGTAGTCGTAGCTCCACATGGAATGACTTTTGGAGGAGGAGCGGAAATTACTCTGCATGCCGATAGAGTAGTAGCGGCAGCAGAAACTTATATAGGTTTGGTGGAATTTGGCGTAGGATTGATACCTGCCGGAGGAGGAACCAAAGAATTCGTTTTGAGAACATCCGATGCTTTGGTCAAAGGAGATGTGGAAATCAATCGTTATATGGAATCTTTCTTAACCATAGCTATGGCAAAAGTAGCAACAAGTGCTTATGAAGCTTATGATTTGGGATTTTTGAAAAAAGGACGCGATGTAGTTGTGTTGAATAAAGACAGACAAATTGCAACAGCTAAACGACATGCTTTACAAATGGCTGAAGACGGATATGTCAGACCTATTAAAAGAAATGATATAAAAGTATTGGGACAGGATATTTTGGGATATTTTATGGTAGGAACAGATAGTATGAAAGCCGGAAGATATATATCCGAACATGATCAAAAAATAGCCAATAAATTAGCTTATGTAATGTCCGGTGGAGATTTATCCGGACCTCAAACAGTATCCGAAGATTATTTAATCGAATTGGAACGTGAAGCTTTCCTAAGTTTACTTACCGAAAGAAAAACTTTGGAAAGAATTGAACATATGTTAAAAACGGGAAAACCTTTGAGAAATTAATTTTCCTAATTATTAAATAATTTTAAAAATTCAGCAAAAATGAAAGAAGTATATATAGTTAAAGGATATAGATCGGCAGTAGGTAAAGCCAAAAAAGGAAGTTTTAAAAATTATCGTCCCGATGATTTGTCTGCCGATGTGATTAAGTATTTATTAAAGAAAATAGAAGAAGAAGGCAATGGTAGTTTTGATAAAAAAATGATTGACGACGTTATTGTAGGTAATGCAATGCCCGAAGCCGAACAAGGCTTGAATATGGGACGAATGATAGCCTTGATGGGATTGGATGAAATTTCAGTTCCTGGTCAGATAATGAATCGTTTTTGTGCCAGTGGATTGGAAACTATTGCAACAGCAGTAGCTAAAATACAAGCCGGTCATGCCGATATTATTATTGCAGGTGGCGCCGAAAGTATGTCAATGGTTCCAATGGGTGGTTTTAAACCTGCTTTGGCTTATAGTGTAGTTAAAAACGGTCATCCCGATTGGTATTGGGGAATGGGACTAACGGCGGAAGCAGTAGCTAAGGAATTTAATATCAGCAGGGAAGAACAAGATAAATTTGCTTTGGAATCCAATATGAGGGCTGTTAGAGCTATCAAAGAAGGTAAATTCAAAAATCAAATTGTTCCCGTAGAAGTGGAAGATATTTATTTTGATGCAAAAACCGGAAAGAAAAAATCAAAAAAATTTATAATGGATACCGATGAAGGTCCCCGAGCAGATACTTCTTTGGAAAAATTAGCCAAACTAAAACCGGTATTTGCACAAGGTGGAACCGTTACAGCAGGAAATTCTTCACAAACTTCAGACGGTGCTGCTTTTGTTATGGTAATGTCGGGTGAAAAAGTTAAAGAATTGGGACTAAAACCCTATGCACGTTTGGTAGATTATGCAGTAGTAGGGGTAGAGCCGCGTATAATGGGTATAGGACCGATGTATGCAATCCCCAAAGTTTTGAAAAAAGCCGGAATGACTAAAGAAGATATGGATATTATAGAGTTAAACGAAGCATTTGCATCTCAATCGGTTGCCGTTATTAAAAATTTAGGATTGGATACTGAAAAAGTAAATCCCAATGGAGGAGCTATAGCCTTAGGACATCCTTTGGGAATGACCGGAGCCAAATTAACCGTCCAACTATTAGATGAACTCAAACAAACCGGAGGGCGTTACGGTATGGTAACGATGTGTGTAGGAGCCGGACAAGGAGCAGCAGGAATTTTTGAACTATTAGATAGATAAAAATTAAACTTTACATCGGAAATGATGTAAAGTTTTAACTAAATATTATGCTTGCATAATAAAATAATGTAAAATTAAAAAATATATTCTTATGAAAAAACAAGGAGCTGATTTCGTAATTAAAGATTATACATCCGATGATATTTTTATATTGGATGAGCTTACCGAAGAACAAAAAATGATGGCAGATGCCACCAAAGAGTTTGTTGACAGAGAAATATTACCCAAAAAACCGGAGTTTGAACAACATAATTATGATTTGGTTTTGGATATTATGAAAAAAGCCGGTGAAATGGGACTTTTAGCTGTTGCTATACCTGAACAGTACAACGGATTGGGTATGGACTTTACAACAGCTATGTTGGTTTGTGATAGAATTTCAGGTGTAACAGGTTCGGTGGCAACCGCTTACGGAGCACATACCGGTATAGGTATGATGCCGATATATCTTTACGGAACACCGGAACAAAAAGAAAAATATTTGCCTAAATTATCTACGGGAGAATGGATTGGTGCTTATGCTTTAACGGAACCCGGTGCCGGTTCGGATGCCAATAATGGTAAGACTACGGCGGTGTTGTCCGAGGATGGTAAACATTATATTATCAATGGCCAAAAAATGTGGATCAGTAATGCAGGGTTTGCACATACTTTTATAGTTTTTGCCAAAATTGTTGAAAACGGTGAAAAGGACGAACGTTTGACCGCATTTATCTTGGAATATGATCCTGAAAATCCTAATGGGGTTAAATTGGGAGAAGAAGAGCATAAGCTGGGAATCAGAAGCTCATCTACTCGTCAGGTTTTCTTTTCGGATACAAAAATTCCGGTGGAAAATATGTTGGGAAAAAGACAAGAGGGTTTTAAAATTGCTTTGAATGTTTTGAATATAGGACGTATCAAACTTTCTGCGGGTATTCAAGATGCTATGCGTAGGATTATAGGCGAAAGTATCAAATATGCCAATGAGAGAGTGCAATTCGGACAGCCCATAATAAATTTTGGGGCGATTAAGAAAAAAATAGCTGAAATGGCTACCAAAGCTTATGTTTCGGAAAGTGGTATTTATCGTGCTGCCAAAGATATCAGCGATAAAATTGCCGAGTTGAAAGCTACGGGAATGGAAGAAACCGAAGCGGAAAAAAAGGCATTTGAAGATTATGCCATTGAAGCAGCTATTTTAAAAGTCTTTGTATCCGATCAGGCACAATATGTTGCCGATGAAGGTATACAAATATTCGGTGGTATGGGTTTTTCTGAAGAAATGCCTATGGAAAGTTATTGGCGTGATTCCAGAATTACCAGAATTTATGAAGGAACCAATGAAATCAATAGATTATTGACCGTTAGTATGTTGCTCAAAAAAGCATTTAAAGGACAATTAGACTTATTGGGACCTGCCAAAGCAGTTGCGGGTGAATTAATGGGAATTCCTTCATTTGATAAACCGGAGTTTAATAACCCTTTGGATGAAGAACTCGATATGATCAAACGATTGAAAAAGGTATTCTTAATGATTGCAGGAACTGGAGCGCAAAAATTCGGAAATAAATTGGGTGGACAGCAACAATTGGTATTGGATGCGGCAGATATTTTAATAGATATTTATATGGCTGAAAGTGCCATTTTGGCTACTCAAAAGAAAGTTAAAAAGAATCCTGATGCCAATTGGGAAGCTGAAATTGCTATGAGTAAACTCAATTTGTTTAATGCGGTTGAAAATATAAAATTCAAAGCAACAGAAGCTATTTATTCCATAGCTACAGGTGATGAACTTAGAATGATGATGATGGGATTGAAAAGATTTACCAAGTATGAAAATACTCCCAATTTGAATGAATTGAGAAGAACAATTGCCAAGAGATTAAGAGAAGACAATCGTTATGCTTTTAATGGTTATTAATAACCAATAAAAATACACTTTTTCATAGCTTGTTTTTTAGTTGATTAGTGTTATGTTGATTTCAAAAAAAGCCGTGTTCATTTTTAGAACACGGTTTTTTAATGGTTGTTTCCAAGATACACACTTTTAAATTTACATGTCTTGGCAAAGACATATTTTTTGTTATTTGACTTGTGCAGTGATCTTTGTGCAATTAGACAACATGTATGGCTATTTTTTGAGATGCTTTTTTAATTCTTTTAAAGAATTTAATTCATTAATCGTAACATCGTATTTAGGGTAATGAACTTTTTTTCCTTTAAGAATAGTACCTTTCGGACGAAAAATACTTTTCTCTTTAAATTTTTTGTGAGACATCCAACCATATAAATATAAAGTTCTATTATTATTTTTTGTAAACATTTTTGCAAAAACATATATATCCATCGGACGTAAAATTTGATCTGAAGTAACTTCACATCGCCAATTATTTTTTGGTAAATAGAATACTTCTTGTGTTTTTACATCAATAATTAATCTGTCATTGCACAAGAAATCACCATTATCAGGTTCGTTCCCAATTTCTTCTCCTAGATATTTACAGTTTATAGTGTTTAATTCACACCATTTTTTAAATGCAAATTCACCGATATATCCAATCGCTATTTTTTTTATTCTTTCCTCTTTTCCTAATCGTTTATCTCTTTTATATTCACTTTTAATTCGTTCTTTTGCTAATGACAGTGCTTTTGACCAGCATGTATTATTGCATTCATAAATAAATGCATTTTGTATTGAAGCCATAACTTATAATTTTAAATTATTATAAAAAATATATGTAAATTCATTTTCAACTTCATTATTATAAAATGGAACACCTGTTATTAAATATTTGTCAGAATGAATTTCCAATATTTCTTTTTTCTCTCTAATTTCCTCTAAAAAGTTTTCTTTCCATTTATCGTGGGCTTTCAAATGATTTCCTTTCGGTTCAATAAAGACTTGATAAATCAATTCTTCACCTGCTTTTTGTTTGCAGAATAAAATAAAGTCAGGTTCAAAAGCTCTACCTTGCTTGTCATAAATTTTCAACTCTCTTTCATTTCTAATCAAGTAAATATTCTCAAAATTTTCTTTCAATTTTTTAAATTTTCTTGCAAACATTTCTACAAATTTCTTTTCTTCACTTGTTCCGTAATTTGCATTGTAAACATACCAAGGTTCATTGGCAACTAAACTTTCTTGTCCGTCTGCACGTTCGCTGTCTCTGTAAACTTTTATTTCTTTATCCTTAAACACTTTATGAATATCATCATATATCCAACCTGAACCTTCATATTGGGTTAAATTAGATTTTATTTCCTCCTCAATTGTTTGTAATAGATCTTGTAAAGCCATTAAATAATCAAAGTTTGATATTTCTTTAAGTCTGTTTTTGGTTCCTTTAAAAGTAATTTCCAAACTGCCAAGATATTTTTCACTTTCAATAAATTCCGATAATGATTGAATGTTGGGAAAATATCTTTGTAAATTGTTAAAGTAGAAAAACGGATTTTTCGATAAGGCATATCGAATAATATGTTTAGGTATTTCGGAAAGTTTAACATCTTTTGGGATTGCTATCTCATTATATGATTTAGGACTTTCCAATCCAAAAAATGCACTTGTCACTCTTCCAACGCCTGACGATAAAGTAAATGCAAAATTTCGTTTTTTGACACCCAAATCGGCAAATGATTTTATATTGTTGTAACTTTTCTCAACTTTTTTATTGAAAACTATTTTGCCCGTTTTATAAAAATCAGTTTCTTTAAATTCAGGCTTTAATTTTAGCTGTTTTATTTCTAATTTACCTTCATCTTCATATATACCTGTATCTATCAAAGCCTTTTTGAGTTCAGAAATATATCGGTTATCATCTCTTGTGTGGTAATAGAGTTCTTCTAATACTCTTAAATCATTTGATAAATCATTATCGAATTTTCGTGTATATGTGTCTTGCCATTTTTCTAATGCAAAAGGGAAATATCTTGCGCCTCTACCGATGAGTTGAGCTTCCGAAATAGTTGTTTTCCCCGGTTTTCCTCTCTTATCATCTCTACCATCATATAAACGGACGATATCAAAAAGGTTTAAAACATCCCAACCTTCATTGAGTTTTTGAACGGCAAAAACCGCTCTTATCGGATTGTTTTCATCCTCTAATGTGTTAAGCAATATTTGGTTTTTTTCAGCTTCTTTATCGTTGTTGGCACTTATGCAATTTTCTTCTCTGAAATTTGACTTTATCCTCTTTGCAATATCTGTTAATGATACATTGTTATTTTCAAAAAACGCAAATGCTTTTTGAACGATTGGCACCGTTGAAGTTTTTTTGATTTTTTCCACCATTTCAGCTGAAAATTCATCAATCAGTTTATGAAAATTGGCTTTGTTTTGTTCCGATTCTTTAATGGTTCTTTTGGCTTTGAAAAGAATTACCGGTTTAAGATTTATACCGTTTGAAGTTGCTAATTCCTGACGATATAAATTTAAAATTAAGGCTTGTATAATTCTTTCTTTTTCATCATAAAGTGAACGAATAAGATTAATCTCTTTTGAATAACCGTCTAATCTGAATTGTGCTAGGTCGTATTTGAAAATCACTTTGTTTTTGTATTTTTCTACAATTTCCCTGCTTTCAAAATCCAATGTGGCGGTAAATTCTAATAAAATATTATCAAAATTCTGCTCCAAAATTCTCATTACCGTATCTTCCCAGCTACCCAATAGGTTTCCGCTTTTTGTTCCTGAGCTTAAATGGTGTGCTTCATCGGCAATTAAAGCTATTTTTTTGTTTTCCAAATCTTCGTAAGTAACACTATTTTCTTTGGTATTGTTTAAATCAAGGTGTAACTGCTGAATAGTGGTAAATTTGATATTGATATTTTCATTGTCGGCTTCTTCAAAGTTTTCAACCTCTTTTATTTGCACTTCTTTGCCGTCAATAACTATTTTTTCAGTAAACAGATATTTAGATGCTTGTGGGTTAAGAAAATTATCTTTTGTTTTATTGATTATGTTGTTTGAATTAACAAAAAACAAAAAGTTACGATAACCTTTTTCGTAAAGATAAAGCATTAAACCTGCCATTACCAAAGTTTTACCGCTACCGGTTGCCATATTGTAGAGTAAATGAAAAGGTTTATTTGGTTTCCCTTCAAAGTCTTCGGTATGACAAAGTATATATCGTTGGAAAGCCTCTTTTTGATAAGGTCTTATCCTATATTTTAAATTATCCGTAATATAATTTGGTACTTCTACTTGTGAAAGATACCGTTTTCCAAATTCTTGAACTAATGTATCGTATAAATATTCCATTATTTTTTATCCCTTTTAGGTTTTGTTGCTTTTAATTTTTTATTCGCTTGCTCAATACTTGCAATAAACTGTTTTTCTACTTCCGAAAG
>JALSPZ010000170.1 GCA_026985675.1 Flavobacteriales bacterium | reverse complement strand
CAGTTTATGACCGATGAAAAAGGAGCTGCAACTGATACAACAGCGGTCGGATATATCAAGATTCCCGGAAATTTGGATATAAAATTAAAAGGACAAGCCGATGAAGTTCTTTATAAAGATATGCATCTGAAAGATTTGGAAGGCAAACTTACAGTAAAAGATAAAAAAGCCAAATTGGAAACCGTTCTCGCAAAAGCTTTCGGTGGACAAATGGGGCTTAGCGGTGTTTATGATACCTCGGGTGATAAACCTTTATCAACGATAAAAATGGATATGAAAAAAGTTTCTATCCCCGAAGCCACTTCCGGTCTTACAACCTTCAATTATTACGCACCGGCACTCAAAAAAATACAGGGAAATTTCTTTTCAAATATGCAAATGGATGTGCAATTGGACGACCAAATGAATCCGATTTTTTCCACTTTGGATTTAACCGGATTTTTAGAAACAAAAAATATCGGTCTCAATGGAATTGATATCATAAAAAAGATTGGTAATTTATTGAAAATAAACGAACTGAAAAATCCGAAAGTAGATGAAGTCAAAGCGCAATTTACAATAGACAAAGGAAATCTTAACATCAAACCCTTCGGATTTCAACTCAATGGAATGAAATCGGAATTTCAAGGAAAAGTTTCTTTGGATAGAAAACTAGATTTTTTATTAAAAATGGATATTCCTAAAAATAAATTGGGAAATAATGCCAATAAAATTATAGAAAATCTGGTTGGTAAACTCAGTAAATTCGGTATAGATGCGGGATTGCCCGATATCATTAAGATGAGTTTTAAAATTTCAGGCGATTACAATCATCCTAAAATAGTTCCGGTTTTTGCAGGATATGAAGGAAAAACAACCCAAGAAGTAGTTACGGAAGTTGTTACTCAAAAAGCCAATCAGGTAATAGATGATACCCAAGAAAAATTGGTAGCGGAAGCCAAAGCCAAAGCGGATATACTTTTAAAAAATGCGCAAGTGCAAGCCGACAAAATTGTTGCCGAAGCTCAAAAGTTAGGAAATAAAATAAGGCAAGAAGCTCAAAAACAAGCCGATGAATTGGTCAAAAAAGCTGGCAACAATCCATTGAAAAAATATGCCGCACAACAAGCCGCCAAGAAATTGGTGCAAGCTGCCGATAAAAAAGCAAAAAAATTGGAAACCGATGCTCAAAACAAA
The DNA here is from genome assembly GCA_026985675.1 of Flavobacteriales bacterium. GTDB lineage: Bacteria > Bacteroidota > Bacteroidia > Flavobacteriales > Flavobacteriaceae > JALSPZ01. The sequence continues at coordinate 1,480 of JALSPZ010000170.1, read as the reverse complement.
GCCAATCAAATTATGCAAAATGCTCATCAAAAAGCAGACAAGCTAATAAAAGATGCACAAAATAAAGATTTGAAAATTAAGAATAAAAAGACCAATTCAAATTAATCACTTAAATTTGTAAATAAAAAAATATGTATCTCGAAGCCATTGGAAAATATGTGATGATGATGAAAGAGGTTTTAACCCGACCTCAAAAAAAGAAAATTTTTTGGGAAAACTTCTTTAAAGAAATTGAAGATTTGGGAATTAAATCCATAGGATTAGTGGCTTTTATTTCATTTTTCATCGGTGGGGTTGTAACGATACAAACGGCAAGAAATTTAAGCAACCCGTTAATAGACAAGCTCTATATTGGCTACGCTACCATAAAATCTATTATTTTGGAATTTTCGCCCACATTTATTTCAATTATACTTGCGGGAATTGTAGGCTCATACATCGCCTCGACTATTGGGACAATGCGAATTACCGAACAAATTGATGCTTTGGATGTTATGGGAGTTAATTCAAAAAATTATTTGATTTTACCCAAATTGATAGCCACATTGACTTTTTACCCTTTATTGATAGTTATCAGTATGTTTTTAGGAGTTTTGGGCGGTTGGGTAGCAGGTAATTTAACCGGAATGGTATTAAGCGAAGATTATTTGCGAGGCATCCGATATGATTTTGAACCTTTTGATATTACATATGCCTTAATCAAAACGGTTGTGTTTGCATTTTTTATTGCTACCATACCTTCATATTTCGGTTATTATGTTCGCGGAGGTGCATTGGAAGTAGGACGTGCCGCAACGAAAGCCGTGATATGGACCAGTATTACCATAATTGTTTTTAATTATATCCTTACACAATTACTATTAAGCTGATGATTGAAGTAAAAAATCTATATAAATCATTTAATGATAAGCCCGTTTTAAAAGGAATTTCCGCTGTTTTTGAAAAAGGAAAAACCAATATGATTATCGGAAGAAGCGGTTCGGGAAAAACGGTTTTTCTAAAATCCATTCTGGGCTTAATAAAACCCGATAGAGGAATTATATCTTTTGACGGAAGAATTTTAGAAAAACTTTCTTTGAAAGAACAGCGGAAACTCAGAATGGAAATGGGAGTGGTTTTCCAAGGAAACGCTCTCTTTGACTCCTTCACCATAGAAGAAAATATCAAATTTCCTATGCGAATGTTCACACGTATGACCGAAGGCGAAATGAAAAAACGTGTTGATGAAGTATTGGAGCAAGTGGAACTTTCCGGAATCAATAACAAATATCCGGCGGAAATATCAGGCGGTATGCAAAAACGGGTTGGAATTGCAAGAGCTATTGTTTTAAATCCGAAATATTTATTCTGCGATGAACCCAATTCGGGATTAGACCCGAAAACCGCTATTTTGATAGATAATCTCATTCATAGTCTTACCTTACAATACAACACTACAACTTTGGTAAATACTCACGATATGAATTCGATTATGGAAATC
>JALSPZ010000169.1 GCA_026985675.1 Flavobacteriales bacterium | reverse complement strand
CTTTGGATAAAGCACAAAAAGAAAGTATTATGCAAGTGCAAAAATTAGGTGGTGACGGCGGAATGATCAGGTTGGATAAAAACGGTAATATTTCGTGGTTTTTCAATACAGAAGGAATGTTTCGCGGGTTTAAAAAATCAACCGGCGAGACAAAAATTGAATTTTATAAACAAAAAAATAACTTATGAAAAAGTATTTAATTCTTGTAAGCTTTATTATTCTTTCTTGCAATACTTCCAATAGCGAATATTATGATGAGGCTGTTCCTCCAATGGCTCCCAAATCGGTCGAAACCGGTGATATTTCCCATCAGGAAAATTTTTCGGTAAATAGAAAAATCAAAAAGGAAGCGGATATCGTTTTTGAAACGGATGACCTAAACCAAACGACCCGAAATGTTCTACAAGCTGTAAAAAAATATCAAGCGGAAATTCAATCCGAACGTGAATACGGTTCGAATAAAAGAATCAGCCATTCGTATATCATAAAGGTTCCTTCTGAAAATTTTTCAAAATTGATAAAAGAAATTAGCCGTGGCGTTCAAAAATTCGAACAAAAACAAATTCAATCGGAGGATGTTACAACTCAATTTATTGATATTTCCGCACGCCTCAAAACCAAAAAAGCATTGGAACAAAAATATTTAGATTTGCTCAAACAAGCCAAAGGTGTCAAAGAAATAATGGAAGTTGAAAAAGAATTGGAAAAAATCAGGGGACAAATAGAATCGGTAGAAGGACAGTTAAAATTTTTGGCCAAACAAACCTCAATGTCCACTATCAATTTGACTTTTTATAAAAAAATACCTTTTCAAACAAATTTTATACAAAAATTCAAAAAAGGTTTTAAACAAGGTTGGAATAATTTGATTTGGTTTTTGATATTTCTGGTAAATTTATGGCCTTTTGTAATACTGGGGATATTGATATATTTATACATAAAATATTATAGAAAAAGACTTTAAAAAAAAGCGGCTCATGGAAGCCGCTTTTTTCGATTATTTTCTCATACGTTTCATAAATTCTTCACCCAAACGTTTGTAAACACCCGACTCCAATTTTTCTCTAATAGCAGAAAATGCTTTTACCGTTTCGTCAATATCCTCTTGCGTATGTAAAGCGGTCGGGATTAAACGCAACAAAATCATTCCTTTGGGAATTACCGGATAAATCACTATGGAAGTAAAAACTTTATACTTTTCACGTAAATCTTTTACCATAACCATAGCTTCCGGGACATCTCCTTTCAGATAAACCGGTGTAATGACCGTATTAGTAGAACCCAAATCGAAACCGGCATCTCGTAAACCTTTTTGTAAAGCCGTCGCTACTTTCCAAAGTTTATCTTTAAGCTCGGTATTTTTTCTTAAAAGCTCCAAACGTTTCAAAGCTCCTTCGACCATAGGCATCGGCAAGGATTTTGCAAAAACTTGCGAACGCATATTATATTTCAAATATTGAATTAAATCTTTTTCACCGGCAACAAAAGCACCGATACCCGCCATAGATTTGGCAAAGGTAGCAAAATAAATATCGATATCGTCCTGAACGCCTTGTTCCTCTCCTGCTCCTGCTCCTGTTTTTCCCAATGTTCCGAATCCATGCGCATCATCCACTAATAAACGGAAATTATATTTCTTTTTTAAATCAACAATCTCTTTTAGTTTTCCTTGTTCACCACGCATACCGAAAACTCCTTCTGTAATCACTAAAATTCCTCCTTCATTTTTTTCGGCTACTTTGGTTGCTCTATCCAACATTTTCTCCAAGCTCACAACATCATTGTGTTGAAATGTAAAACGTTTTCCCTGATGTAAACGACATCCGTCGATAATACTGGCATGAGAATCACTATCATAAACAATCACATCATTTTTATTAACCAAAGAATCTATTATGGAAACATTTCCTTGATAACCAAAATTAAGTAAGTATGCAGATTCTTTTTGAACAAAATCAGCCAATTCATTTTCCAACTGTTCATGTTTTTCCGTTTGACCTGACATTGCTCTTGCTCCCATCGGATAAGCCATTCCCCATTTAGCCGCCGATTCCGCATCGGTTTTTATTACTTCGGGATGTGAAGCCAACCCCAGATAGTTATTGATACTCCAAGTAATCATTTCCTTTCCGTTAAATTTCATTCGGTTGGAAATAGGTCCTTCAAACTTGGGAAATACAAAATATCCCTCGGCAACATCAGCATAATTTCCCAAGGGACCTTTATCTTGTCTGAATTTATCAAATAAATCTTTCATTATATTTAATTAAAAAGTTGTGCAAATTTAGGAAATTTATTTGATTTTATTATGCTTGCATAACAAGTTTAAAAACAATTGATGCTTGACTAAAAACAATAAATATAATATTACACATTATTTAATCAATTTAACTTGACATTTGCGGACTAAACACGGACTAAATTTTGTTTAAATAAAAAAACCAACTGAAAATCAGTTGGTTTTTTTACATCTTGTGACTCCGGCAGGATTCAAACCTGCAACCTTCTGAGCCGTAATCAGATGCGCTATTCAGTTGCGCCACGGAGCCATTTTGTTTTGTTAGTGATCGCGACAGGTTCCGATAGCTATCGGAACGAACCTGTGACCGCCCCGATTAAAATCGGGATGCTCTATCCTTTCTATGTTATAATTAGAAAAGATTTCACAAATTTATTAA
>JALSPZ010000168.1 GCA_026985675.1 Flavobacteriales bacterium | reverse complement strand
TTTTTTTATTTTATAAAATGACTTATATTTGCTGGCTTTTAAATTTTCAAAACTATGAATACAGTAGATATTATCGGATACGCCGCAATGATAGCCCTGATGTTATCTTTTACCATGAAAGACATTAAAAAATTAAGAATTATCAATACCGTCGGATGTATCCTTTTTGTTGTTTACGGACTAATGCTCAATTCTTGGCCCATTGTTATTACCAATGCTTTTATAACAATAGTAAATTTTTATCACCTGACGAAAAGAAATAATTAACAACCAAAACTGACTTTTTAACATAAAAAACTAAAAGAAATTAATTATATTTGCTATTATGTAACAAATAATACAAAGAAGACATGAAAAATAATTATTTATTTACCATTCTTGCATTAAATATTTTACTTTTCTCCTCATTCAAGGGAGAAGAAAAAGTAAAACTAAACAAGGTTGCTATGCAAGAAGTTAAAGGAAACGAATTATTTAAAACAAAAGGTTGCGCCTTATGCCATTCCCCCGAAAAAACCATAGTAGGACCCAGTTTAACAGAAATTGCCAATGCTTACAAGGGAGATGTGAATAAAGTTTTGGATTTTATGAACGGCAAAAGCGATCCGATTGTAAAAAAAGAAGAGTTTAAATATATGAAACCCGTTTTGGGACAACTCAAAAAAATGAAACCCGAAGAAAGAAAAGCTCTTGCAACTTATTATATGAGCTTTTTTAAAAAGTAATTTATTCAAGCTTTATATTTCAAAGGAAGATATATAACTTTCTTAGTATCAAAAAAATCTTCTGCAAAAAAATCTTTTAAAGGAAATTCTTGAGCATTCTGATAGTGCTTCAATTCCTCATGCAAATCACCACCTTTTAAATATAAAATCCCGTTTTTCATTTGATGACGGGATTCTTTTTTTATTTTTCCTCTTACCCATTTTACAAAATCTGGCATTTTTGTAACCGCTCGACTGACAATAAAATCATATTTATCTTGTATTTTTTCTACTCTGGAATGAAAAGTTTTGACATTTTTTAAACCCAAATCATCAGCTACCGCTTCTACAACTTTTATTTTTTTTCCAATAGAATCCACCAAATGAAATTCGGTCTCGGGAAACATTATTGCCAAAGGAATCCCAGGAAAACCTCCGCCGGTTCCAACATCCATAATTTTACTTCCGGGTAAAAAATCAATTACTTTTGCAATACCCAAAGAATGCAACACGTGTTGTTCATAAAGTTTATCCATATTTTTTCTGGAAATAACATTAATCTTTGCATTCCAATCCTTATATAAATCTTTCAGAGCTTCAAATTGCTTTTCTTGTTCCGGACTAAGTTCAAAATATTTTTTTATTATCGCTATATTTTCCATAAAAATTCAAATTATAATTCAATCAAAATAGGACAATGATCCGAATGTTTGGCTTCGGGCAAAATTACGCTTCTTTTTACCCTATTCATCAAGTCCGGCGTTACCAAATGATAGTCAATCCGCCACCCTTTATTTCTTTGACGAGACCCTGCTCTATAACTCCACCAAGTATATCGGTGTGGACGTTTATCGAAAACTCTAAAACTATCCGTAAAACCTTCCTTCATAAAATCCGTAAGCCAAGCACGCTCTTCGGGCAAAAAACCCGATACATGTTGCAGTCTGACCGGATCGTGAATATCTATCGGCTGATGACAGATATTATAATCGCCACTGATAATCAAATTGGGAATTTCTTTTTTTAAATCCGAAGCATATCGTAAAATATCATCCATGTATTTAAACTTGAATTGCAAACGTTCCGTATTGGTTCCGCTGGGCAAATACATGCTCATAAAAGAAAAATCATCAAAATCTATCCTGATGTTGCGTCCTTCAAAATCCATATAATCAATTCCGGTTCCGTATTCCACATGCAAAGGTTTGTGTTTGGAAATTATACCCACTCCGCTATATCCTTTTCGCTCGGCAGGAAACCAATATTGATAATTGTAGCCTAATTTTTTTAAACTTTCCGTATCGATTTGATCTTCTTTGGCTTTTATTTCTTGAAATCCGATAATATCCGCATCAACACTTTTCAGCCATTCGTTCAAACCTTTTCGCATAGCGGCTCTTATACCGTTAACATTATAAGAAATGATTTTCATCCGAAACTTTTTTTGTCAAAAATAAGATAAATAGTGATAATATACCTTTTAATATATCGATAAAAAAATTATATTTGTTAGCTAATTTAAAAATATAGGAATATGAAAGATAAAAAAAGAGTTTATTTCTTTGGAAATAAACAAGCTGACGGCAATGCCGGAATGAAAAATCTATTAGGAGGTAAGGGTGCAAACTTGGCGGAAATGAACCTCATTGGAGTTCCTGTCCCCGCAGGGTTTACCATAACAACCGATGTAAGTACCGAATATAATAAACTTGGAAAAGATAAAGTAATCGGACTTTTACAAGAAGAAGTCAAAGAAAATCTTAAAAAAATAGAAAACGTAATGGGAGCTAAATTCGGAGATAAAGAAAATCCCTTATTGGTTTCCGTTCGTTCGGGTGCAAGAGTTTCCATGCCCGGCATGATGGACACGGTTCTAAATTTGGGTTTAAATAACCAAACGGTTCAAGCGCTGGCAAAAAAATCAAATAACGAACGCTTTGCTTGGGACAGTTACAGACGTTTTGTGCAAATGTTCGGT
>JALSPZ010000167.1 GCA_026985675.1 Flavobacteriales bacterium | reverse complement strand
AACTGCCATCTACCGGTGAATATGATTTGTTTATTTTTCCTTCGGTATCAAACCATTGCGTTCCGGTGGATACGCCGGAATTAATCTCGCTTATACCGAGTCGTTTCAATACGTCTTGTATGTTGATTTTCTTGCTCATTTTGATTGTTTTTATTTTGATTAATTTCGTTTAACTCTTTAATTATCTCGTTGATTTGTTCATCATTAAAACCTTTTTCTTTGCAAGCATCTTCCAAAGTTCCCCAAATGGGTTCGCCGCAACGAATACATTTGATGCCTTTTACACGAAGATATTCTTCGGCAAAAGGATAGTCTTCCACCAAATCTTCTATAAGGATGTCTTTTTCGATTTCCATCGTTAAAAATTTTACGTAAAAATACGGAATATTTTTTATTTTTTGTCTAATTTATATCATCTGCCGTTATAAATATTATTATTTTTGTAAAAAGCCGTTTTTATGCATTTAAAACAGTTGAATTTATATAATTTTAAAAATTTCAAAGAAAAAAACTTTTCTTTTGACACCAAAATCAATTGTTTTACGGGAAATAATGGAGTAGGGAAGACCAACGTGCTGGATGCCATATATTTTCTTAGTTTCGGGAAATCTTTTTTAAACAATAATATCCGTCAAATCATACATTTTGGAGAAGAAGCTTTTAGTATCAAAGGAAATTTTAATATTAACGCTAAACAGGAAATTATACATATAAGTTATCAGAACGATAAGAAAAAAATCATCAAAAGAAATAATAAAACTTATGAAAGATTGTCCGATCATATCGGTTTGATTCCTTTGGTAATGATTTCTCCTTATGATCGAGATTTAATAGCCGAACACGGGGAAATTCGCAGAAAATTTGTAGATAAAATCATTTCACAATCCGATCCGGCTTATCTTTCGGCATTAATTGGTTATCAAAAAAATCTCGCCCAACGAAACCACTTGTTGAAATATTTTGCTTCCAACCATAAATTTGATAAGGAAACTTTGGCAATTTATGATGAACAACTGCATCAATACGGAACGGTTATTTTTAATAAAAGAAAAAATTTTATTCAAGCTTTGAGTGGATTTTTGAAAGAAAAATATGAAATTTTATCCGCTGGTAAAGAAAGTGTTGACATCAGTTATTATTCTGAATTGCAAATAAAACCGCTTAAAGATTTATTAAAAGAGAATATCCAAAAGGACCGTATTTTGCAACATACTTCCAAAGGCATTCACAGAGATGATTTTTTGTTTGAACTTAATACCCATCCTATACGAAAATTCGGAAGCCAAGGACAGCAAAAAACTTTTTTGATTTCGTTGCGTTTGGCAGAATTTGAATTTTTGAAGAAACAATCGGACAAACTTCCGATCTTGCTTTTTGATGATATTTTTGATAAGTTGGACGAACATCGCGTCAAACAGATTATCAATTTGGTCAATGATAAAGCATTCGGACAAATTTTTATTTCGGATACCCATAAGGAACGCACGGATAAATTGGTTAAGGAAATTAACGGTTCTTATAAAATATATGAATTATAGAAGTGTAAAAGTGAAGAAAAAAAACGGCAAGCTACCTACATCGCACCGCTACAACCTTCTACCCTTGCTGCATTCCTGCCCTGGGGGATTCAAAGGGAGCTGGTCGTGTAGGACTTGCCGATTGCAAAGATACACAAATTTTATTTTTTTAGTATCAAATTTTTAAAAAAATATTTTTCATTTCCTTTTGTAGAAAAGGAAAATATTCTTTACATTTGCACTACTTTTTTCGGGATGTAGCGCAGCCCGGTTAGCGCACCACGTTAGGGACGTGGGGGTCGCAGGTTCAAATCCTGTCATCCCGACAAAAAAGAATCTCGAATATGATGTATTCGGGATTTTTATTTTTGATATTTTTATATATTTGTAATTAAGATTTCGGGATGTAGCGCAGCCCGGTAGCGCGCTTCGTTCGGGACGAAGAGGTCGCAGGTTCAAATCCTGTCATCCCGACATTAACCAAACAAAAAGGCGGTCATTGACCGCCTTTTTGTTTGGTTAAAATTACATTTTATTTCTTAATAACTTTAGTAGATGAAACCTTTCCATCAACCGATTGAATATTTACTAAATATACTCCGGTAGTTAATTTTACTGGAATTCTGATTTGAGTTTTATTGGTATTTAATGTTTTGTTATAAATTTCTTGTCCGGTAAGGGCAAATAGTCTGATTGTGGATAATTCTATGGCTTTAGGATTTAATATAACCAATTCATCACTATTATTATCCAAATAGGTTACGATATTTTCCAATTGTGTTTCTTCAACAGTTGAAGTGCTCGTGGGTTGGAAAGTAAGATAAAATCTGTCTTTATAATCCCCAGCTTGTAGATAAAGATCAAATGTATTACCATTATCAATTCTATGAGAAGTATTATCGGAAGTATCTTCAATATAAATTTCATTGATTCCTGCCGGTAAATTTTCTACTTGATCAATATTAAAACTTACCACATCATCATTATTAGCCATAACATGTAAAGGAATACGGGAATTCCTATCCAAATTGGGGATGGCTTGGATGATAAAATCTCTATCATTGATATCCCATCTCATATCGGAAGTAGGGAAATCAGCATCAAAATTGGGTCCGTCCCAACCCCAATCAATTCCATTAGTAGTATTAGGTCTGACAGCTAATAAAATTTGTCTGTGATATTCACCGTTTTGCATATCAAAACCTAAACGTATATCGGTTTGTGATGCAGGTCTGATAAATACGGAATTACCACCGCTTTCTTTAACAAAAGCTCTCATACTGTTATTGAAAGTTACAGTTCCTCCTTGTCCGGTTTCAGCCCAAATAAAAAAGCCTTGTCCAACGGGAATATATTGTTTGGGAGTTTTAGTTCCAACAGTAGTGGTTCCTGTTTGCCAATCGGTAGCAGGTGTTCCACCGGAAAGATTATAGATTGCATATCCTCCTTGATAATTTGCTCCAAAATGATCGTTTCCGCCGGTATGTTCCCAGAAATATAGTGTTCCATTGAATTTATCCGTACCTCCTCCTACATTGGCATTGATAAATGCATTAGCATCCAAAGCACTGGGATAGGGATTGCCTATTAAATAATCGTGTCCTTCAGTTATATTTATGGTATAATCTCCATCGTTGGGAACGCCGGCAAATGTCCAAGATGCGTAGTCTGTTGTTGCTGCTCCGTTTGCTGCATTTAAAGCGGCATCCACTCCGGGTCCTTTCATTGTATATCCTTCGGCAGGATTTACAGTGCCGGTAGATTGAATATGATTATCATACCAACCTTGATAAGAACCATCCACTCCATCTTTAAAAGCAAAAAACCAATAAGCATTTAAAGCAACCGGATGAGATTGAGCAGGCAAATCATTTGTTGCATTTGTATTATTTACTACCTGAATATCAGGATAACTTGATTTATTAATATTATCGCCTTGGGCACCATCTTTAAGGTAAGGAACTTTCCAAGAACCGCTTCTATTGACAGGAGCAGACCAATAATTATAGTAATATTGATTGGTCGTTCCTTGTTGATCTAGCCAAAGATATTTGGAACCGCTAGCTAAAGATGTTCCGGTATGTGTTTGTATTAATTGTGATTCTCCGATTAAGCGGATATCTCCATTAGTGGAAATATTATTATTGACATTTAATAAATAACCATCGTTTACTTTATAATCAAAATCGGCAGCTCCGTCATTGACATTCATATCGTTGGTAAAAACATCATTTTCTACTTGTGTAACGGAATTATTTGCATTATTTATAATTAGATTATTAAAATATGCTGGTTGTGTTCCTTTGATATTTTGCGGATTGTTTCCGGAAAAAGTTGTTGAACCGATAGTAGTTTGAGCCATGGTCCCGTTATTTACAAAATTATCTCCGGCAAAAATGAAATTACCTTCGTTTTTATAAGTATATGTCGTCCCATTATCATTGATAAAATCAATTCCACTTAAATAAACAGTGGTTCCATTGGAAATGTATAAATTTCCCTTATTGGTAAGCTGTGCATGGATAAAATTGAAGCTTAACAATGAAATCATTAAGAAAATAAATCTGGTCATAGGAATGAAACTTTAAATTTAATTTACAAATATACAAAATTTATTATAAATCAAACAAATATTTTAAACTTATCCCAATCCCAACCTACGGTAAATCCTTTTCTGGTGTTAATAATTTGTTTTTTATGTAATAAAAATGTTAAGACTTGTTCTTTTCCTGCTTCTGCTTTTTTAATAATTTTTCCTGTCTCATCTATAAAACAAGTATCACCTGAATGATATATATCATTTCCATCTTTTCCTGTTCTGTTTACCCAAATAATAGTAGCTTGATTTTCAATAGCACGGGCTTTTAATAAATTTTCATAAGCATATTTTCTACTTTCGGGCCAATTGGCTATGTAAATAATTGCATCATATTCGTATGTTTGGGAATTTTTATCGAAGCTATTTTTGGACCAAACGGGAAATCTCAAATCATAACAAATTTGTAATAAAAATTTTATTCCTTTATATTCTACAATGGTTCTTTTGTTACCGGCAGTCATTATATGATGTTCTCCACCCATCTGGAACAAATGTCGTTTGTCATACGATTGAAAATTGCCATCGGGGTTCATCCAAAACATACGGTTATAAAATTTAGCATTTTGTTCAAATAAAATACTGCCTACTAAGATTTTATCTATTTGTTTGGCTTTGTTTTTCATCCATTCAAATGCTTTTTTGCCTACCGGTTTTTCAAGCTTTTCTACATTCATTGTAAATCCGGTGGAAAACATTTCGGGGAGTATGACAATTTCAGTATCCGAAGGGATTTTTTCTAATAATCTATCAAAATTTTGCAGATTTTTATCGGTTTGTTCCCAAGCCAAATCGGTTTGTATCAAACTTATTTTAACTGATTTTTCCATTATAATGAATTTAAAATTTTTGCTGCTTTTAATAAAGTTTCCTCTTGTTTGGGAAAAGCGAAACGCAAAATTTGTTGATTATATTTATCGTGATAAAAAGATGAAACGGGTATGGATGCCAATCCTTTTTCCTGGGTCATCCAAACGGCAAAATCAAATTCCTGCTTATCGGAAATTGCAGAATAATCCAATAATTGAAAATAGGTTCCGTGCGAAGGAATGATTTTGAATTTTGAATTTTGTATGGCTTTGACAAAAATGTCTCTTTTCTGCTGATAAAATTCTGGTAAATTTAGATAATTTTCCGGATTTTTTAAATATTCCGCCAAGGCATATTGAATGGGTGTGTTTACGCTAAAAACATTAAACTGGTGTATTTTTCTAAATTCTTTCATCAGATATTCAGGTGCGACAACATATCCCGTTTTCCAACCGGTGGCATGAAAAGTTTTTCCAAAGGAATACACGGCAATTGAGCGTTGAAATAATTCATCAAATCTTAAAATACTTTGATGAGTTAAACCGTCAAAAATGATATGTTCATATACTTCGTCGCTAATGACTACAATATCAGTTCCCTTAGTAATTTCATTGAGGTTAAGCATATCTTGTCGGTCAAAAACAAATCCACCCGGATTGTTGGGCGTATTGATGATTATCATTTTTGTTTTGGAATTTATTTTATTTTTAACTGCATTCCAATCAATCTTAAAATCCGGTTTTTTCAATTGGATATATCGTGTAATTCCCCCGTTTATTTTTATTGCAGGGTCATAAGAATCATAAGCGGGTTCAAAAATAATGACTTCATCTCCTTTGTTTACAAAAGCCGTTATTGCCGTAAATAGCGCTTGTGTTGCACCGGCTGTAATGGTAATTTCGTTGTCAGGATTTATTTTTTTATCGTATAAATATTTAATTTTTATAGCTATTTGTTCTCTCAGTTCGGGAACGCCGGGCATCGGTGCGTATTGATTTTTTTCGGCTAACATATATTGATTCACCAAACTTATCAATTCTCTTGATACCGGAAAATCGGGAAAACCTTGGGATAAATTGATGGCTCCGTATTGATTGGCTAAGCCCGACATCACGGCAAAAATTGAAGTGCCTGTTTGCGGAAGTTTACTTGTTGCGGTTATTTTCATAATTATCCGATTGCTTAAAAAAATTTTCAAAGTAAAGATATTGTTTTTTCTTTAAACCGAATGCTGTAATTCGTTCTATTTTGTTTAATTTAGCTGAATAATTTTTAGCAATGAAAAGAAAACCTTTGATTTTAGTAACCAATGATGACGGTATTACGGCACCGGGCATCAGGGCTTTGATAGAAGTAATGAATGAGTTGGGAGAAGTGGTCGTTGTGGCACCTGATTCTCCACAATCGGGAATGGGGCATGCCGTTACGGTAAATTCTACGCTTTATCTGGATGAAGTTAAGATTGACGATGGACCGCAAAAAGAATACAAAAGTAACGGAACACCCGTGGATTGTGTAAAAATGGCAATCAGCGAAATACTAGAACATAAGCCCGATTTAATTGTTTCGGGCATCAATCACGGATCTAATGCCGCCATCAATGTTGTTTACAGCGGAACAATGTCTGCCGCAGTTGAAGGTAGCATTCAGGGAATCCCTTCCATTGGTTTTTCATTGATGGATTATCGGTGGGATGCGGATTTTGAACCTGCTAAGCATTTTGTTCGGTTGATTGCTAAGGATGTTTTGCAAAATCATTTGCCCAAAGGAGTTGCGCTCAATGTCAATATTCCCAAACTTCCATTGAAAGAAATCAAAGGAATTAAAGTAGGACGTCAAGCTAAATCCAATTGGGAAGAAGAGTATGACAGAAGGGTAAATCCCCACGGAAGAACTTACTATTGGTTGACCGGAAAGTTTGTAAATTATGACAGTGGAACGGATACCGACTTATTTGCTCTGGACAATAAGTATGTATCGGTTGTGCCGGTGCAACACGATTTGACAGCACATAATTTTATTAAAGAATTCAAACGATTGGAAAAATAATTTTTTATGACAACACATCAAAAGCATTTTTTTATTGGACTTTTTACGGGATTGATTGCTCCCTTGATTTTTTTCTATTTTTATACGCAACTGGTATTAAAATCGGATATTGCTCCTGCTATTGAACGTTTGATTGATAAAAATTTGGTTACGCAAATCACGACACTTAGTGTAGTGGTGGCGAATGTTTTGGTATATTTTGTTTTCAACAGACGGGGAGAATTTGATAAAATCAAAGGAATGATAGGAGCGACATTGATTTATGCATTGGCAATAGTTTTTTGGGAAGTTTTTATGTAGCTTTTAAAAAGTAAAGCGTCATTACAATACACATCAATAAGACAAAACTTAATAATAGAATTTTATATTTACGGATTTTTCTTTCATTTTGTATTCTTTTTTTTTAGGCGGATTTTTTGTTTTTCTTCATCCGATAAGTTTGATTTTTTCAAATTTACCTTAATATTGTTTTTTTCATAAAGATAACCTACCGAAGATTTAAACTTATCCTTTTTTCTTAGCTGACGGTTATTATTCGTCCGGTTATTGAAGTCCATCATATGTCCGCCACCTATTCCCATAGTAATGATTTTATATAAAAATGAAATAAAATAATTATTGTTACAATTAACAAATAGATTAATAATCACTTTTTTAATTCAATTTTTTTGTTAATTTTAATTGCTAATTTAAAAATCTTTCAATTATGTATCAAAAACAAATAGATGAATTTATGGATTATGCAAGGAAGCGTAATCCGAATGAACCTGAATTTTTACAAGCGGTTCAAGAAGTAGCCGATGCCATAATTCCTTTTATTATGGAACATCCGAAATATCAAAATAAGATGCTATTGGAAAGAATGATTGAACCCGAGAGAGTAATTATGTTTCGTGTTCCTTGGGTAGATGATAGAGGTAAAATCCGCGTCAATAGAGGATATCGGGTGGAGTTTAACTCAGCCATTGGTCCTTACAAAGGAGGATTACGTTTTCACGAAACCGTAAATTTGAGTATTTTGAAATTTTTAGGTTTTGAGCAAACTTTTAAAAATTCGTTAACCGGCTTACCTATGGGAGGAGGAAAAGGTGGTTCCGATTTTGATACCCGTGGAAAGTCCGATACGGAAGTTATGCGTTTTGCCCAAGCTTTTATGAGTGAGCTTTTCCGTCATATCGGTCCAAATACTGATGTTCCGGCAGGAGACATAGGAGTAGGAGGAAGGGAAATAGGGTATTTATTCGGACAATACAAAAAATTAAAAAATGAATTTACAGGGGTCTTAACCGGAAAAGGAATGTCTTTTGGCGGTTCATTGATTCGTCCCGAAGCAACCGGTTACGGAGTAGTTTATTTTGCTGAAAAAATGTTAGAAACTCGTGGAGATTCTTTCAAAGGAAAAACCGTTGCAATTTCCGGATCAGGAAATGTAGCACAATATGCAACCGAAAAAGTAAACCAGTTGGGGGGAAAAGTTCTAACATTGTCTGATTCCAGTGGCTATATTTATGATCCTGACGGAATAGATTTGGAAAAGTTAGACTTTGTTAAACACTTGAAAAATGTAAAAAGAGGACGTATTTATGAATATGTAGATAAATATCCTAATGCAAAATATTTCAAAGGTGAACGTCCTTGGGGTGTTAAAGTTGATATTGCACTGCCTTGTGCCACTCAAAATGAAATTGATAAAACCGATGCTGCCAAATTGATTAAAAACGGTGTTATTGCAGTAGCGGAAGGTGCAAATATGCCTTCTACTCCGGGAGCTATCAAGTTGTATAAGGCAGCCAAAATTTTATATTCTCCCGGAAAAGCTTCTAATGCTGGAGGTGTAGCGGTTTCAGGACTTGAAATGACACAAAATTCTATCAGATTGCTTTGGACACGCGAAGAAGTAGATCAGAAATTGAAACAAATTATGTTGAATATTCATAATGATTGTGTAAAATACGGCACACAACTCGATGGTTGGGTGGATTATGAAAAAGGTGCAAATATTGCAGGATTTGTAAAAGTTGCCGATGCAATGTTAGCACAGGGAATTGTATAAAATTCTTTATAACAAATAAACAAAAAGCGGGATTATTTTTTCCGCTTTTTGTTTATTTTTTCCGGAAGTTTTAGGTTTTTGATATTTCGTAAAATTTTTTTTGGAATTTTTTTGTTTTTCACGGGCAAGTCATTAAAAATAATAGTGTCGTGTTTGATAGAATCGTATTTTAAAATTTCTTCAAATTCATCCGTATGATTTTGATAAATTTCCATTTGATCGATGATATGATTTACATCGGAAACAATTTGATTTAAAGTTTTCTCAACGGTATCTTTTTCAATTTTTTTTTTGTTGATAAGAAAATCCAGTTTTTTTAAATGCACTTCCGTTAATACAAAACGACTCCTTATAGCAGCAGTATCCAAAATAGAGTTTGTTTTGATAAAAGTAAGCGGATGAACATTACTGATATTTTGTGTAGTTCGGTCTTTGAGAAGTTCCAAAGTATAAATACTGTCCCGCAGATTATGAATAAATTTTTGTAAATTTTTTTCTTTGATCATCAACGAATCCAATATATTGCTTGATTTTAATCTTTTTTTGACGATAAAAACCGGTTGCTCTTGTTTGGAATTTTTGTTTGGCGAATTTAATTGATTTTCTTTTGGAGTATCACAAGAGAAAATTGATATGATAATTGATATAATATAAATCCACCTATTCATTGATATTTTTTTTCAAAGATATAAAAATAAGTTTTTAAAAACTTTTAAAAATACGTGCACTGCTTTTTCCGGGAGCTTTCACCTCTAAATCCAAAAAATATCCGAAAGGTGTTTGTTCGGTTTCGTATCCGGTAGATTGTAAACGTTTTTCAGCGGCATCAAAAAGTTGTTTGGTAATTTTAGGAGAAGCTTTACTTTCCGAAAGATGAGCAAATGAATGTAAAATGATATGTTTCGTTTGATTTTTTTTAGCAGCCCATTTTAGGTTTTTTACTAATTTTGTTTCCACGTATTTCAGATTGTCTTCATCTTCTTTTTCCATTTGGATGAATGCCGTCAAAACATTTTTTCTAATAACTTCATCGGCAAAATCTGGGAAATTTTCCAAAGTTTTAATTGTAGGTGTGTAATGAAATTTTTCGCAATAAATCATCAATAGTTTCATCAAAGTCAAATTTATGTAGGGTAAAAATAAGCTTATTTATATATTTATACAAGTTTCTTTTTACTGTACTATCATTTTACTCGATTATATTTGGAAATTATAAATATTTCTTCCTTTTAACATTTTTCTTTAAATACTCAACATATGTTCATATAGATTATCATCAGACGACAATCCCAATTTTTTCGTAGGCGATAACGTGCTATTTTAACGCTGTTTGGTTCGATATTCATCGTAGAGGTGGTTTCTTTTATATCCATATTCAGGCGAACCATTATGGCTAAATTTACTTCTTTTGCAGTTAAATTCGAATGTTTTTCTTTCAGGCGTTTAATAAATTTCGGATTGGTTTCTTCAAAATATATTTCAAATATTTTCCAATTTTGGTCGGAGCTTAGGGCGTTTAATAATTTGATTTTGGTAAATTTCTTTTTGCAATTTTCATCGGCTTTATGTCGGTATAGTTTTATTGGTGATAAAGTGCAAGCCGAAATATTCAAATTGCAATTGCTATCGATTTTATTGATATTACCGATTTATTTGCTGTTTTTTTTCAGCTCCGCGTTTTTTATTGTTGAGTAAAAGTTTTAATTGGTTTTCATTTGCATCGGCGATTGTATCAATTTTGTTTTTTGCTTGGAAAAGTGTGGCATATCTATAAAGTAAAAGATAGAAAGGTGAAAGTTGAGTCTAGCGAAATCCTGCCTACAATTTTTAATG
>JALSPZ010000166.1 GCA_026985675.1 Flavobacteriales bacterium | reverse complement strand
TCATGATAAATACTTACATTGGAGAATATCTTAGTGTTTTTTCCTATTTTAGTATTATTTCCTATATACGAACCCGGATAGATTTTTGTTCCTTCTTCCACCGTTACATTTTCTCCAATATAAACAAAAGCCCCGATATAAACATTTTGTCCTATCCGGGCGCTCGGGTGTATGAATGAAGGATTTTCTATTCCGTTTCGGGTATCTTTTCCATCGATAAACCTTAATAATTTGGAAAAAGCTTGATAAGCGTCTTCTACTTTTATCAAAGTGGTTTTTATAGGTTTTTCCGTTACAAAATCTTTATTGACAATTACAGCTGATGCTCCGGTAGTGTAAATGAATGGCGTATATTTCGGATTAGCTAAAAAACTGATATCGCCTTCCTTAGCTTCTTCAATTTTTGCAATATTTCCAATCAAAAGATCAGAATTTCCTTCAATTTGACCTTTGATAAGTTCTGCTATTTTTTTAATTTCAACTTTCATTGTTGCAAAAGTAAGAAAAAAGTATATAAATTTACAATAAATTAAAATTTGGGATGACAAAAAGCGTATTTTTCTACGTTTTGCGATAAAGCAACCATATTCATTTTGTCTGTGGCTTGCGAAAATTCTATCAAGCTATTATCTTTTTTTAATAGTAAAATGGGATTTTTTTCTTTGTTATAAGCCAAGTGTTTGATAGGGTGATAAAATACCAAATATTCCAAATCTTTTTTTTGAATAGGAAAATTTTGTAAGGTTTTTTTCTTGATTATATCTATTTTTTCACCAGCTATCGGTTCATTGGATAATTCCATTTTGTTGAGGTGTTTGCGATGTATGATCATCTCGCTGAGGTATGAAAGAACAAAGTCCGGATGATTGATCCATTTTTTCAAATGATATAAGATATCGGAATCATCCAAGTGAGTATAAATTTCCAGATTTTCATCACTTAAAATACCTTGTTGATTTTCAAACATTTTTCTCAATTGCTCATTCATTTCCACTGGTTTTCCTTCTTGTATGAGTTGCTTGGCTCTTTTGAGAATTTTTTCCAATATTTTTTCAAACATTAATCCGGTTTTATGAAAATATACCTGCCAATACATCAAACGACGGGAAATAATAAATTTTTCTACCGAATAAATACCTTTTTCATCAATAACCAAACGATTGTTTTGTACATTCATCAATTTGATTAAACGTTCGGAATTTACTTGTCCTTCAACAACCCCCGAATAAAAACTATCTCGTCGGAGATAATCCAAACGATCTACATCTATTTGACTACTGATAAGTTCTTTTAAAAATGTCTTATGATATTTTCCTGTAAATATATCAATAGCTAAATCTAATTTTCCGTTAAATTCCTTGTTGAGTTTATGCATCAATCGTAAAGAGATATCTTCATGGGAGACATTATCGATAATACTATATTCCAAAGCATGTGAAAAAGGTCCATGTCCAATATCATGCAAAAGTATGGCTATTAATGCTGCTTGTTCTTCTTCTGTTGTAATTTCTATATCTTTGAATTTCAATACGTTAATTGCTGTTTTCATCAGGTGCATAGCACCAATTGCATGATGAAAACGTGTGTGCATGGCACCCGGATAAACCATATAGGATAATCCCATTTGGGAAATTCTTCTGAGCCGTTGAAAATACGGATGCTGTATTAAATCATAAATCAGCTCATCCGGAATATTGATAAATCCGTAAATGGGGTCATTGATAATTTTCAGTTTGTTCATTTTTTAAAATCTTATATAATAGGATATCGAAGGGATAAATTTAAAAAGTGTAACTTTATAAGCATTGATTTTTTCGGTTTGTTCGTCATATTTGAATTTTATTAGATAGGTATTTTCACGTGCATAAACATTATAAATTGAAAAATTCCAAGTGGATTGATATTTTTTAGGTATCTTTTTTCCATCGATTTCTTTGAATTTTTTGCTTCTAAGCGTATAAGATAAATCCAAACGATGGTAATCCGGTAAGCGATTGGCATTTCTATGGGAGAAAAACAAGATAACTTCTCCGTTCAGTTCATAAGTTCCCGCGGGGAAGGTTATAGGACGTCCGCTATAATAAATCCACTGGGCGGTCAAGGATGAACGGGGGCTGATTTTATATTCTCCCAACCAGTTGAAATCGTGCGGACGATCAACAGCCGACGGAAACCATTTCCCTTCATTTATCAAGTCAAATTTTTTCTCGGTTTTAGAAAAAGTATAACTGACGGAAGTTGTAAATTTTCCTATGGATTTTTTTAACAGTATTTCCATTCCGTAAGCTTTTCCGATACCTTGAAGTAAGTCCGCTTCTATATATGATGAAAGGGAAAGTGTAGTTCCGATTTGATAATCCGTAACATTTTTCATTTCACGATAATATCCTCCTAAGGATAAATAAAATTTTTCTCCGAAGGATTTGGCAATTTCAAGACTGAATTGGTCGGATTCTTGGGGTTTGAGGTTAATTCCTGAAGGTATCCATAAATCGGTTGGAGTAGTAGTAGCATCGTTGAATAAAAAATGTAGAAATTGATAAGTTTTATCATAACTCGCTTTGATGTTCATATTTTTTGCTGCTTCATAATTTACGGATATTCTGGGAGCAAACTTATAATAATTTTTTACCGAACGAAATTTTTCAGCGGAAAGGGTATCGGTAATTTCTCCATAGGAATTAAATTTATAAAAAGTTTCGGGACCCAAACGACTAAATAGGCTGGAACGTAATCCGTATTTTAATTTAAACTTTTTTCCGATTTTGGTTTGATGAGCAATGAATAATGAAGTTTCGGCTGCATTACGAGTAATCTGATTTTGTAAATAAGCATCATTGATATTGTTTTGAATTTTTTCCGGGCTTATCGTATAATAATTAACATCCAATCCAAAGTTAAGTTGATTGTTATTATTGATTTTGTAATTGAAATTTTGTTTTAAGTTTCTATTGATTATCGAAGCACTTAGGGCAAAATTATAGTCTTGATGATTAATATTCTCAGCAATATGAAAAGCATAGTCATATTTGCTTATGTTAAATAATGTATGAGCTTTCCAATTGCTTTTGAATTGATTTTTATAGTTAATACTTAAAATTTCATTTCCCCAATCCATTGTGTAAGTCGAATCGGGAACAAATTTATCTCTACCTTTATAAGCCGAAATGGAAATTTTCGATTTTGAATTGATTTGATAATCCATTCGAAGGTTAGCATCATAAAAATTTACTTTCACATCCTTTATATCATCATAGGGAAGATATGGGGTATAAAAATCGGCATAAGTTCTTCTAACGGAAGCAATAAACGAGAGTTTATTTTTGATAAGCGGTCCTTCGGCAAAAGCATGAGCCGAAATTATACCTATTCCCGCTCCGTAGTGATAATTTTTTTGATCGGGTGATTTGGTTTTTACTTCCAATATAGATGATAACCGGCTACCAAAAGCAGGAGGAATGGAAGTTTTATAAAAATTCAAATGACTTACAGCTTCCGGAATAAAAACCGAAAAGAATCCAAAAAGGTGTGATGGGTGATAAACGGTGGCTCCATCCAGTAGAATCAAATTTTGATCGGAAGTTCCACCGTGAACGGAAAAAGCCGTGCTACTTTCGTGAACAGCAGAAACGCCGGGGAGAATTTGAATGGCTTTTAGCACATCTTTTTCGCCTAATAGCACGGGGACTTTTTCAATATCTTTGATTTGCAGTTTTTCAAAGCCGATATATTTGGCTAATTGTTTTCTTGTGCTGATATTGACTTTTAATTCAATCGTATTTAAAACCGTATTAATCTCTTTCAAATTTATTTTTAAATACCGATTTTGTGTAAGATTTAAAGGGATGCGTCGAGGTTGGTATCCCAAATATTGAATCATCAGATGATAATAGCCTTGTGGAAGCTGTAATTCAAAATAACCTTTGTCGTCCGTTACGGTTCCTTTTTTGTTATTCTCTTCTACATATATAGTAACTTTGTCAATAGGTTTATCATGTGTGTCTAAAATAACTCCGTGAACATAAAATTTTTGTTGGGCGGATAATTTGAAGAAAGAAAAAAATATAATATAAAAAGCTATTCGTTTCATAAAATTGAAATTAACAGCTTCAAAAATAATAAATATTTACTTATGAAAGTATAAAATCAAAAGAAAGAGTGGGTTATACTGGATTCGAACCAGTGACCTCTGCCCTGTCAAGGCAGCGCTCTAAACCAACTGAGCTAATAACCCTTTTTTGAGTTGGCAAATTTATAAAAAAATTATAAAATTCTTATATTTATTTACTAAAAAAACCGCTCAAACAAATTAAGCGGTTTTTCAATTAAGGGTGGGTAATCGGGCTCGAACCGACGACCTTCGGAACCACAATCCGACGTTCTAACCAACTGAACTATACCCACCATTTTTTGTGCTTGCAAATATAAAACTTTTTTTAAAAATACAGGATTTTCCAATTAATTTTTTTTCGTTAAAAATTCAATAGCAGAGACAAAAGCTTTTACGCCTGTTTCTGCTGTTTTTGCCGGGTCCAAAACCACTTTATTATTATGTAAAGAAGGTAATCGTTTACCCTCTTTTTTATATTGTTCGTATTTTTCTGGATTTACCGCACCTAAGAAAAACATCATAATGGGTACTTTTTCTTTGGTTCGTCCAAATCTACCAAAATCTTCTCCTCCCATTACAGGATCTTTTATAATTACGTTTTCCTTACCGAAAGTCTTTTCAAAAACTTTGACAATTTTTTGTGTAAGAACAGGATCATTATAAAGAGCAGGTGTATATGTATCTTTTAATTTTAAAACCGGATAATCTTCTTTGGGAACATTAAAAGACATTGCCACTGCATTTGCTTTTCTTTGCATGGCTTTTAAAACTTTGTTTCTTACTTCATCTTTATAGGAACGAATGGTAAATTCCAAATTCACTTCCGAAGGAATAATATTACCTTTTGTGCCCCCATGAATAGAGCCTACGGTTACTACTGCGGCATCAATGGGAGAAACTTCACGAGATACAATGGTTTGTAATTCGGTAATATAATAAGCACTCATAACCACCGGATCAATTGTTAAATGCGGATAAGCTCCATGTCCGCCTTGTCCTTTAATAGTCATTCGAGCCATGTCCACATTGGCCATGGCAAATCCAGGACAATAAGAAATTTTTCCTGCGGGTAACCCCGAATTAACATGCAATGCCAAAGCATAATCCGGAACAAAAAATTTCTTATATAAACCGGCATCCAACATGGCTTTGGAGCCACCACCACGTTCTTCGGCAGGTTGACCGATCATCATAATCGTTCCTTTCCATTCGTTTTTATGCGTTGCCAAATATTTGGCAGTGCCGTACCAAACAGTCATATGCATATCATGTCCACAAGCATGCATAACCGGTTGTATAATACCCTCCACATTTTTTTGTTTAACTTTACTTGCATAATCCAATCCGGTTTTTTCCAAAATTGGAAGGGCATCCATATCGGTACGTATCAATATTTTGGGTCCCTTTCCGTTTTTCATAATGGCAACAATACCTGTGCCCCCAAAGTTTTCCGTTATTTTAAATCCCAATTGGCGCATTTTTTGTGCCAATAATTTAGAAGTATTGTATTCTACAAATGACAATTCGGGATGCTGATGTAGATGTTTGTAAAATTTAACCAGTTCGGGAACTTCTTTTTGTATATCTTTTGTGTTTTGAGCAAATGATAAAATCGACAAAAATAACAAGAAGAGCGATAATAATTTTGTTTTCATAATTTATGATATGATTTAAACTCTTTCAAAGTTAAAAATTTATTTCTAAATATCATTGAGAAAAATTAAATTATAATAGAAAACATAATTATGTTTAAAATTGTTAATAAATTAATTCAAAAATAATCTAATTCAATTAATATAAATTATATTTTTGCCTTGGTTATTATGGAAGAAAAAAACTACTTACAAGAACTCAATCAGGCACAGTTAGCACCTGTTCTTCAGAAAGAGGGGCCTTTAATGATTATTGCAGGAGCGGGTTCGGGCAAGACACGTGTTCTTACATACAGGATAGCTCATTTAATGCAACAAGGTATAGATCCTTTTAATATTTTGTCACTTAC
Source organism: Flavobacteriales bacterium (assembly GCA_026985675.1). GTDB lineage: Bacteria > Bacteroidota > Bacteroidia > Flavobacteriales > Flavobacteriaceae > JALSPZ01. The sequence goes on along the minus strand of JALSPZ010000166.1, from coordinate 4,750 downwards.
TTTTACCAATAAAGCTGCTCGTGAAATGAAAGAGCGAATAGCGCGTATTGTTGGTCCGGGGGAAGCTAAAAATTTATGGATGGGCACTTTCCATTCCGTTTTTGCACGAATATTGAGAGAAGAAGCTGATAAATTGGGATTTCCGAGAGATTTTACCATTTATGATACACAAGATTCTCTTCAAGTGATTAAACAAATCATCAAGGAAATGAATTTGGATAGTGATATATATAAACCCAAGATTGTCCAAAGCAGAATTTCAAAATTCAAAAATAATCTGATTACCGTTCGTGCATATTTTAATAATCCCGACCTTATAGAAGCTGATGTTTATGCCAAACGTCCCGAAATGGGAACAGTTTATCAAAAGTATGTAGATAAATGTTTTCGAGCAGGAGCGATGGATTTTGATGATTTGCTCTTGCGAACCAATGAGCTATTTACACGCTTTCCCGAAGTATTGATGAAATACCAAAAACGTTTTCATTACATCTTGGTGGATGAGTATCAGGATACTAATCATTCGCAATATTTAATCGTAAGAGCATTAGCCAACAGATACCGTAATATATGCGTAGTAGGAGATGATGCACAGAGTATTTATAGTTTCAGGGGAGCAAATATTCAGAATATTTTTAACTTTAAGAAAGATTATCCCGATGCCGAAATATATAAACTGGAACAGAATTATCGTTCTACAAAAAATATTGTAGGAGCCGCTAATTCTTTAATTGAAAAAAATAAAGAGAAACTCCCCAAAGTTGTTTGGACGGCAAATGAAGAAGGAGAAAAAATTCGTGTAATTAGAACTTATTCCGATGCAGACGAAGGTAGATTTGTAGCTTCCGATATTTTTGAGCAACAAATGCAAAATCAAATGCAAGCCAAAGAATTTGCTGTTTTGTATCGAACCAATAGTCAATCACGCTCCATTGAAGATGCTTTACGAAAAAAAGGAATTCCTTATATGATATATGGAGGACTTTCTTTCTATCAACGTAAAGAAATCAAAGATATATTGGCGTATTTACGTTTGGTAATCAACCCGAAGGATGATGAAGCGCTACGAAGGATAATTAATTTCCCTGCCCGTGGAATCGGTGCAACGACTATGGATAAATTGACTTTGGCAGCCGACCAATACAAAGTAGCTTTGTTTGATATTGTGGAAAATATTGAAAAATTAGGATTGAAAATCAATAAACCTACACAAAGACGTATTGCCGATTTTGCACTGAAAATAAAAAGTTTTCAAGCTTTGGCCAAAGAAAAAGATGCTTTTGAAATTACCGAATATATCATTAAAAATACAGGTCTTTTACAAGAATATAAAAAAGATTTGACTCCCGAAGGTTTGAGCAAAGTGGATAATATCGAAGAAATGATGAATGCTATTCAAGATTTTATAGATGTGCAAAAGGAAGAACCTGATGCCGATATTTCTTTAACTTCTTATTTACAAGATGTTGCTCTTTATACGGATTTGGATAAAAAAAACGAAGATGACAATAAAGTAACTTTGATGACTGTTCATATGGCCAAAGGATTGGAGTTTCCGCATGTGTATATTGTAGGAATGGAGGAAGATTTGTTTCCATCGGCAATGTCTGTGAATACGCGTTCAGAATTGGAAGAAGAACGACGATTATTTTATGTGGCTTTGACAAGAGCCGAAAAAAGAGCAACCATAACTTTTGCCGAAAGTCGTTATCGTTGGGGAAAATTAAATTTTACAGAGCCCAGCCGTTTTATTTCGGAAATTGATGATAAATACTTACAATTTAATTATAAGCCCGGGGAATTGGCAGGAAATCCTTTTGTTGATGAGGATATTTTTGAAAAAAATAATTTTTCAAAGAATAAGAGTAAAGAAAATAAAAATATGGACAAAACTTTTTCAAAAAAAAATCCAAATCCCATTCCTAGAAATTTAAAAAAAGTTTCAGAAATAAAAGATAATAAAAATTTTGTCATCAATACCGACTATAAAATTGGCGACATAGTCGAACATCAACGTTTTGGTGTGGGAGAGATTATTAATTTTGAAGATAGAGGTTCTAACAAAAAAGCAATAATTAACTTTAAAAATAGCGGAATAAAAAAATTATTGTTAAAATTTGCTAAATTATCTAAAATAAATTCTTAATTTTGCAAAATTTAGATATTGAAAGAAATTATGGATGCTGAGATAATTAACATAGGAGATGAGATTCTTATCGGGCAAATAAATAACACCAATGCACAATGGTTGGCTCATAAGCTTACCGATTTGGGTTTTGATGTGGATGGTATAAGGGTGATAGGCGACAATCCGAAAGAAATCAAAGATGCTTTGCAAAAATCCAAAGCAGAATTGGTTGTGGTAACGGGAGGGTTGGGTCCTACTTTGGACGATTTGACAAAAAAAACTATTGCGGAATTTTTTGGAGATAAGCTAGTTTTTCATCCGGAAATAGAAGAACATATTAAAGAAATGTTTGCTAAGATGAATTATCCTTATACATTAAATAATAAAGGACAATCATATATTCCTTCAAAAGCCGGTATTTTATGGAATAAATATGGTACTGCACCGGGTATGTGGATAGAAAATAACGGACAAATTTTTATTTTTCTTCCAGGAGTGCCTTTTGAAATGAAATCTATTTTTACGGAAGAAGTTATTCCCCGATTGAAAGATCGTTTTAAACTTCCATTTCATTATAGGAAAACCATTACTGTTTTTGGTATTGGCGAGAGTTTATTAGCCGATAAAATTAAAGATTGGGAAAAACAATTACCTAATGATATCAAATTAGCATATTTGCCTCATCCCGGTAGGATACGCTTACGTTTATCAAGTAGAGGGTTTGATTTGGAGCAATTGAAACATAAAATTTCAAATGAAATTAAAAAATTAAAAACTTATATTCCTGACCTAAAAATTTCAGAAACAGTTGAAGATTTGGTTTATGAATTACATAAAAAACTAAGTGAAAAATCTTTTAACATAGCATTTGCCGAGAGTTGTACAGGAGGACGTTTGGTAAGTGATTTGGCTCAGATTCCCGGAGCTTCCAAGTTTTTGATAGGTGGAATTGTGGCTTATAATACATCTATAAAAATTAATGTATTAGGGGTGCCTAAAAGCATAATAGATAAATATTCTGTAGTTCATGAAAAAATTGCCGAAGCTATGGCAAAAAATATTAAAAAAATGATGAATGCCGACATTGGGGTAGCTACTACCGGAAATGCCGGACCAACAAAAGGAGATAGTGATGCAGAAGTTGGAACTTGTATTATAGCTATACAATTTTTTGATGATATTTACGTTCAAAGATTTTTATTCGGGCAACCCCGAGAAAAAGCAATTAATCGAACGGTTTCCAAAGTTTATGAATTAATTTTAAAAAAAATTGATAAAATTTAATTTATTTAAAAAAATAATGTATTTTTATGATTGAAACTATTTTTTTATTTTATTTATTAATAATTTTATAAAAAATATATTAAAAAAATAAATACAATTTATCTTTTATTGTTAAAAAGATTAATTAAAACTAATGAAAATGAAAAAAAACTACACACTTTTTATCCTTATTTTATTTTTGAGCTTCTGGAAAACAGATATGAAAGCTTTGGAAATCAAAAGTGCAAATAGATATATAGCGGTTCCTCCGCCTAGCGCTACCAATGATCAATATTATGCAAATACCAGTCAAACACTTACGGTACCTGCCAATGGTATTTTAATTAATGACTCTGATGCGGATGGAGATAATATAGTAGTAACATCTTTTGATTTTGGAGGTTCTAATGCTGCCGGAACTACCGGATTTGCTGCCGAAGGTCAATTAACCGTCAATGCAGATGGTAGTTTTACATTTATACCTGCATCCGGTTATACGGGGACAGTTTATGTTCAATATACAATTAGTGATGGGAATGGCGGAACGGATACAGCCATTTTAATTATCACAGTTGATACAAATATTCAAAATTATCCTCCTATTGCATCCGATGTGAATGAAAATACCCCTCAAGATACTACCTTAAATGGAAATGTTCTGGATAATGCTACTGATCCTAACGGCGATACTTTAACAATTAGTACTGCTTCCGTTGATGTAGATGGTGATGGAAATCCCGACACTTTAAGCCTTGGAAATGCTACCACTATTACGGATGCTTCATCGAATCCTATCGGAACTATAACTTTAAATGCAGACGGGACTTATACTTTTGTGCCGGCAACGGGATATAACGGAACTGTGCCCCCTATAAGTTTTACTGTAGATGATGGAAACGGTGGAACTGATACCGCCAACCTCAATATTACCGTGGGTAATGTAACCAATCAACCGCCTACGGCAAACGATGATAATTTTACTACAAATATTAATACTACATTAAATGATAATGTAATAACAAATAATGATACTGACCCTGATGGTGATAATCTTCAAGTTACCACTTATGATATCAATGGAACAACATATACGGCTGACGGTTCAACCGTTACCATTCCGGGACAAGGAGATTTGACCTTTAATGCCGATGGTAGTTTTACTTTTGTCCCCGTTAACGGATTTACCGGTGCTGTAGATACCATAACCTATACTATTACCGATGGAAATGGTAATACGGATACGGCGGATTTGAATATTACGGTTAATTCAGTTGTTGCTCAGGATGATACCAACTCTACCAATGAAGATGTAACCCTAACGGTTACCTCTTCTGGTGTATTATTTAATGATAGCGGTAC
>JALSPZ010000165.1 GCA_026985675.1 Flavobacteriales bacterium | reverse complement strand
ATTCATTATAAATTTTATCCAAATCCGCCACAAAAGTATTTTGTCCTATTGCTCTATGCATACCGGCTAATTCTTCTGCCTTATTGTGTAAAAATGTAGGAGTGATAATCAACATATCCAAATCTTGAAAACTTCCCGTATGATAAAACACATCTTTATGCAAATTTTGGTTATCCAAACGTATCACTTCCGGCTTTTCGGGAGTATAAAAATCATTATTATCTATGGCTATAAATATTTTGTGTACACCTAGCGCAAATTTTAAATTTATGGCGTCGGAATTATTTAATATATAAGTAGGATTATAAATATCAGTAATATCCCAAATTCTTGAAATGTCAGAAGCATCAGTCAATTGATACTCTCCCACTCCATTTCCAAAATTATTTTCATCTTTATTGAAAAAAACAAATTGTTTTCCGTGTCCTTGCAATTGACAGTATGCCCAAACATTGATGTAATTCAAATAAAGTTTGGCATCAAAATTTCCTCCATTGTTATGTGTAATTGTGAAATCTAAAGAATTATCATTAACCATAGTATCTCCTTCTATAACCACTTCATCACCAACAGTATAAGTATTTACACTAAAAGTTCCACTACCTAAAAAATTTCCATTTAATTTTGCAGCATAAGAAGTTGATGAACCAAAATTTGAAGCCGCTGAAATTCTATAATAAATGGGTTTGGAAGTTACCAAATTCTCAAAATTAAAACTTATGGTCTTCGATTGAGAAGTCAAGGCTTTTTCGTAAAATTTACGTCCCATATTTGAAAAATTGGTCTCGTCTTTTTCATAGAATTTATAAGCGGAATAATCCGTAAAACTATGAACTACTGTTCCGGAAGGTTCTTGATAAGCAGTTATTCTTTTACCGTTGTTTTGATCGATTTGAATAAAATAATAAAAATCATCGGTATAAATATTCAAGTTGGTATCATTTTCCAAACTCCATTCCGGTCCTTGTGCATAGAATAAAACATAATCATCATCATTAAAAACTCCGTCTTGTTCTCCTACAAATTCAATTGCCACTTCTTGAATATCTTCGGGAAAAAATTTATTATTTCCCAAAGGCATTAATTTTGCTCCGTTTCCGAAAATTTTAAGCTTTCTCGGATCTAAATTATTTACGTCAATACCTAAAGATTTTATAAAATTCTTATCCAATTTATAAACCCCCGACTTTGATATTTTGAAACGATACCAATCACCCGAACTCCATCGGCTATCATAAATATTTTGAGTAGCTTTATTAAAATTATTTTCCGGATTTTTAAAAGTATAAAGCACATCAAAAGCATCCAGCTTATAATAAAGTCCGTTTTTTTTTATAATAGCATTAACTTGCAATGAAGTTAAAAGCTTATTTCTGGCAAAAGAAGAAGCCATTTTAATTTTAAAATCCTCGGGTATTTCGGATATTTTCAATTGATTAACTATATCCTGAGAAATCAAACTTTTCTTAATATTTACAAGTCTGATTTGATCAGAATTTACCGGCTGGCTACTTTCCCAATGATCAAAAAAATAAAGATTATCGGAAGAATATTGATAATATTTGTCATCAAAAAGAATTACTTGATCCGGACGTAATATTTCTTTATTTTTCAATGAAGAAAAATTCCATTGAAGCTGATAGTGTTTTTGTTGAGCTTTACTTTGAAAAAAAAAGAAAAATATTAAAAAAGAAAAATAAACTTTTTTCATATGAAGTTAAACGAAATATTAATAATTTTAGTATGCACTACGATTCAAATTGAGTTTAAAAATAGTAAATTTATATAGAAGTTTATATAATATGTCCGATATTTGTAAAAAATTTTTAATATGACAAAAAAATTTGATAAAATCACCGAAAAAGATTCATTGTATGACAATCTGGAAAAAATGAATATTCATCAACTGCTTATCAATATCAATAATGAAGATAAAAAGGTTCCATTTGCAGTAGAAAAAGCCATCCCTCAGATTGAAAAATTGGTAGATAAAGTAATCGAAAAATTATCAAAAGGGGGTAGGTTATTTTACATTGGAGCAGGAACTAGTGGAAGATTGGGAATATTGGATGCCAGTGAATGTCCCCCGACCTTTGGGGTAGAGGATGATTTGGTTATAGGATTGATTGCCGGTGGCGATAAAGCCATAAGAAAAGCAGTCGAAGATGCCGAAGATTCTACTGAGCAAGGCTGGGAAGATTTAAAAAAATATAACTTCAACACACACGATGTATTGATAGGTATTGCTGCATCAGGCACCACACCTTATGTTGTATCCACCATAAAAAAAGCAAGAGAGCAAGGAGCTGTTACCGGTTGCATTACAATGAATCCGGGTAGTCCGCTGGAACAAGCAGCAGAATTTCCCGTTACGGTTGTTGTAGGACCGGAATTTGTTACCGGAAGTAGTCGGATGAAAGCAGGCACTGCTCAAAAATTAGTTTTAAATATGATTTCTACGACTACGATGATCAAATTAGGGAGAGTTAAAGGAAACAAAATGGTAGATATGCAACTAACCAATGCCAAATTGGTAGATAGAGGTACCAGAATGATTATGAAAGAAACAGGATTAGAATATGAACAAGCTAATAAATTACTGTTAACGGAAGGAAGTGTAAGGATGGCTTTAAAAAAATATTTCCATAAATAAAATAAACAAAATAACAAATAAAAAAATCCCCGTTAGAAAAAACTAACGGGG
>JALSPZ010000164.1 GCA_026985675.1 Flavobacteriales bacterium | reverse complement strand
AAAAAAAGCAACCACTTATTATGATTGCTTTTTTATGCGGAGAGTGAGGGATTCGATCCGCCAGCTGGCGGAGGCTTGCGCCACAACGGTTTTCAATTCTGCTGCTTTTGATAGCCTTTTCAACTCTCTATATTTTTGTAGAGCGTGTTGGGTTTTGATAATTATCGGAACGTGTCTGTGATATTTTTAACGAGAGTATTTTATTATTTATTTTAAGATTGAACCAATTCCGTCCTAAATTTTTTGTTACCATTGAGCAAGTTCGAAATGTTCATCGATGGAAAAAGTAAAAAATAATTTTATTTAAGGCAGGGTTTAAGATAAAAAAAGCAACCACTTATTATGATTGCTTTTTTATGCGGAGAGTGAGGGATTCGAACCCCCGGTGGCTTGCGCCACAACGGTTTTCAAGACCGCCGCATTCGACCTCTCTGCCAACTCTCCTTATTTTTTGTAGCGAGGGCGGGAATTGAACCCGCGACCTCCGGGTTATGAATCCGACGCTCTAACCGTCTGAGCTACCTCGCCGTTTCCCTTAAATGCTTTCGGGCTGCAAATATATAAATTTTATTGAAAATAAAACAGCATTATTTAAAAAAATATTTGGATTGAAATTACCTGATTTTTTTACTTTTTGTTCCTATTATACCTTTTTGATTTCTCTATAAACCATTGATTATTTCGCCGATAAGTCATTATTATCTTTTTTTAGCAAGTGTATTTTTAAATTTTTATCAATTTTAAAGCAAATATTTTTAAAATATTTAATAAAATTATGAAATATATAAAAATAATTCAAAATTTAAAAAGTTATTAACAAAGTGGTAAAAAGTGGTAAAAAATGCAATTTTTTTGTATCTTTGAATTATAAATTTATATCGAAAAGTGAACTTTTTAAACGGCACATATTATTGCAAAATGGATTCCAAAGGGAGAATAATGCTTCCTGTGGAGTTGCGTAAGCAGTTGGCTGATTTAAAAATGGATAGCTTTGTTTTGAAGCGGGCTGTTTTTGAGAAAAACTTGGAAATGTATCCGATGAACGAATGGGGCAAATTAATGGAAAAATTAAATAAACTCAATCGTTTTAAGAAAAAAAATATTGAGTTTTTGACACGGTTTCTTGCGGGTGTTAGAAATGTGAATATCGACGGAACCGGAAGGATGCAAATTCCCAAAGATTTGGTAAAAATTGCCGGGCTAAAAAAGGAAGTGGTCATAGCTTCGGCGATTAATATTTTGCAGATTTGGGATAAAGATGATTATGAGCGTTTCTTGGAAGCACAGGCCGATAATTTCTCTGATTTGGCAGAGGATGTAATGGGAGATTTTGATGATGAATAATGCGAATGAAACATATCATATTCCCGTTTTATTGAAGGAGTCGGTGGATGGTTTAAACATAAAACCCGACGGGATTTATGTAGATGTAACTTTTGGTGGCGGTGGACATTCCCGTGAAATTTTAAAACGATTAGGTAAAGACGGACGTTTGTATGCTTTTGATCAAGATGAAGATGCGTATAAGAATAAGATTGACGATGAACGGTTTACATTGATTGAAGGAAATTTTGCCAACTTAAAAAATTATCTGCGTTTGGAAGGAGTGAAACAAGTGGATGGGGTTTTAGCGGATTTGGGAATTTCGTCTCATCAAATCAACAAGCCCGAAAGAGGTTTTTCAACACGTTTTGATGAAAAATTGGATATGAGAATGGATAGAAATTCCGAGTTGACGGCTTTTGATGTGATAAATAAATACGATGAATACGAGTTGAGGAAAATTTTTTCGCAATACGGTGATTT
>JALSPZ010000163.1 GCA_026985675.1 Flavobacteriales bacterium | reverse complement strand
AACCACCGGAACTATATTTTGCTGATGAGCCCGCGATGCCAATTCGGGAACCACCCCACCATATTCCTCATGTATCTTTTGATTGGCTACTATATTGGATATAATCTTTCCATCCTTCAAAACGGCTGCAGAAGTATCATCGCAGGAAGATTCTATTCCCAAAATATAAATACTTTCTTTATTTTTGTCTTTTGAAAAATCAGGCATAAAATTTGTTACTTTTATAGGCAAATTTAATATTAAGTTTTTATATAAAAAGAATTTTTAAAATATTATCCCGATTATTTATTATTTTACTGATTTTCAGTATTATAATAAGTATTTTATTGTCCTTACCTCCCATTCAAACACAATTAGCAAAATATTTTACGAACAAAATAAATGCAGAAAAAAATGTCTCCATCCATTTGGAACGACTGCAAATTGCACTTTCGGGCAAAATTATTTTAAAAGATTTTTATGTTTTAGACGACAGACAAGATACTATTTTCAAAGGAAAAACTTTAGAAACTTACCTTATCAATCCCTATCAATCCTATCAAAAAAACAAATTAGTCTTCGGAACTACTAAAATCGACGGATTAAATACCAAGCTTATCACTTACAAAAATTCACGTAAACTCAATATCGAAAACAGTTTTATAGATAGATTGGATAAGTCGTCTGCTGATAATAAACTTAATAAAACTCCTTTTATACTAAAAATCAAAGAATTAAAGATTACAAATGCAAAATTCAAACTATTGGATTTTAACAAAGAATCTCCTGAGATATTGAATTTGGACAAGTTGAATATGCAAGTAAAAAAATTTAGTTTAAAAGGATCTCAGCTTGTATTTGATTTAGACAAATCTTCATTTGTATTTCTACCCAATGGATTGAAAATTGAAAATTTGCTGACACATTTTTTCTATGATAAATCGCAAATCAGATTAGACGGATTTAAGTTGGATACCGAAAATTCATCAATAGATATGGATTTGGTTTTCAATGCCTGGGAAAAAGGATATTCCGATTTTAATAATAAAGTCCATCTAAGCGGGAATATTGAAGAAGCTTATCTTAATGCCAAAGATTTAAATAAATTTTACAATATATTCTCACCGAATCAAAATATTAGTATCAATGCAAAATTGCAAGGAACGCTTCAAAATTTGTCATTCGACAAATTGGATTTAATTACCGGAAATAAAATTGATTTGGAAGGAAAACTTCATATTAAAAATCTACTGAAATCCAATCGATTGAAAATGGATTTAACAATTCAAAAAATTGATTTTTCATTAAAACAAGTTGTCGATTTTCTGAATCCTTTACTGCAAAACAAAATCCCTGAAGCTTTTTTTGAATTAAAACAGATTCATTCTACCGGAAATCTTACTTATACGCCCGATGTTTTGAATGGCAAACTTTCGCTTTTAACGGAGCTGGGACAAACCGAATTAGATTTTAAGATGAAAAATTATTCGGATATCAAAAATGCAAAATATAAAGCACATATTATTACATCGGATTTTGATTTGTCTAAAATTGCAAAGAAAAAAATTGATAAAATTTCTGCAAATGTTCGTTTGGAAGGAAAAGGACTTTCTTTACAAAGTTTAGACTCAAAATTTACCGGTGAAATTGACAAAATATTCTATAATAATTATCTTTACCGTAACCTGAATGTTGACGGAAAAATAAATAATAAACGTTTTGAAGGTTGGTTTGATATCAATGATCCAAATATGGAATTGGATTTTCGCGGTTTGATAGATTTCTCTCAAAAAAACAATATTTTTAATTTTACTACTGAAATTTGTCAAGCCGATTTATACAAAACACACTGGGTATCAAGAGATACCATTTCCCAAATCAAAGGCTTTTTAGAAATCAAAGCCCAAGGAAATAAACCAGAAAATATTACCGGTTTACTTAAACTTAAAGATTTTCAATACAAGAATGAATATGATACTTATAATTTTAAAGACTTTACGGCACGTTCCCTTGTAAAAGATAGTATCAAACAAATTCAATTCCAATCCAATGATATAGTCTCCGGTGAAATAACCGGTAAATTTCAATATGAGCACATTCCTTCGCTCGTAAAAAATGCACTGGGAAGTGTTTTTGCCAATTACAAAATCGAAGCTTTAAACCAAAGAGAATTTATAAATTATGATTTAAAGATTCATAATAAAATTATCAGTTTATTAAACCCGGACACTTATGTTTCAAAAAATACCCACGTCAAAGGAAAAATAGATTCAAAAAACAATTTATTTAAGTTAAAATTAATTTCCCCTGAAATAAAACTTAAAAAAAATTCCTTTTCGAACATACATTTAAATATTAATAATAAAAACCCCATTTATAATCTTTTCTTAAAAATTGATTCCATTCACACAAGTATTTATAACATAAAAGATTTTAAATTATTAAATACAACCATAAATGATACATTATATTTGAAAACCAAATTTAAAGGCGGCACTCAATTTAAAGATCATTACGATTTATCTTTTTATTATACAATGGATGAAATGCAAAACTTTATTTTCGGTTTACAAAAATCTCTTTTCAATTTCAAGAATCTGGACTGGTATATAGATCCGAAAAAAAACAAAAACAAAATATTTTATTCCACTACCAAAGATTCTTTGTTTGTGGAAGATGTCAGTATTTTTCATAATGATGAAAACATTTCTACAAGCGGATATAAAACAA
>JALSPZ010000162.1 GCA_026985675.1 Flavobacteriales bacterium | reverse complement strand
TATACCAAAGATTTTCCGGTAGAAAAATTTTATAGAGATAGTAAATTGACCACTATCGGCGAAGGGACAACCGAAATTCAAAAATTGGTTATATCACGTAATATTTTGAAGGATTAAATGAAATCAATAGATTATAAAATTAGACAAGCCCGGGAAAAAGATTTTCCGAAGATACTTTCTTTAATAAAGGAATTGGCACTTTTTGAAAAAGCCCCGGAAAAAGTTACCAATACGGTAGAACTGATGAAACAAGAAAAAGATTTTTTCAAAGCATGGGTAGTTGAAAAAGATGATGGGGAAATTATAGGTTTTGCATTATTTTATTTTGTGTATTATACATGGGTTGGAAAATCTTTATATTTAGATGATTTGTATGTAAAAGAAAAATACCGTGGCAATAAAATCGGGAGTGTATTGTTGGATAAAGTTATTGAATTTGGAAAAAATAATAACTGTAAACGTATTCGTTGGCAAGTCTTGAATTGGAATAAACCGGCTATAGATTTTTATAAAAAAATAGGGGCTAATTTGGATGATGAATGGATTAATTGTGATTTGGAATAAAAAATGTTTAAATTCAGAAAAAATTCATATCTTTGCAGCTCAAAATAAATGTTTAACCAACAAAAAAGAGGTGTAAAACTATGTTGATCATACCGGTAAAAGAAGGAGAGTCTATTGACAGAGCGCTAAAACGTTACAAACGTAAATTTGACCGTACCAAAATGATGCGTCAAATACGTGATAGACAACAATTTACAAAACCATCTGTCAAAAGAAGACAAGAAATCCTTAAAGCGAAGTATATTCAACGACTTCGTGATATGGAAGATCAATACTAAGATTTTTCTTAGAAAAAAATTGCGTTAGATTTGGATTTTTCTTAAATTCGTATAATCTAACGCTTTTTTTATGCCTTTAAATCATTTTAAAAATTATTTATCCTTCGAAAAAAAATATTCTGCGCATACGATAACAAGTTATTTAAATGATTTAAATGATTTTTCCGCTTTTTTAAAAGCTAATTATGATTTGGAAATCCAGCAAGCAAATGTCAAACAAATCAGAGCTTGGATATCAGTGCTTTCGCAAAGAAATCTATCGGCAAACAGTATCAACAGAAAAATTGCATCGCTCAAAAGTTTTTATAAATTTTTATTAAAAACCGATTCGATTGAAAAAAATCCAACCACCGGAATATCTACTATGAAATCAGGCAGGAAAATTCCTTTACCTTTTTCCGAGACCGAAATGCAAAATGTATTGGATGAAAGTATTTTTGCAGATGATTTTGAAGGGAAAAGAGATTATCTCATCATACATCTTTTTTATACAACCGGAATGAGAAGAGCGGAATTAATTAACTTAAAAGTAAGCGATATAGATTTTTCAAAAAAAGAAGTTAAAGTTTTGGGTAAAAGAAATAAGGAAAGAATTATCCCGTTATTAAACGAAACGCTTGATTTGTTATACCGATATATTGATATCAGAAAAACAATCGACATTCAAGACCAAGACTTTCTTTTTTTAACCAAGAAAGGAAAAAAAATGTATGATGTTCTTGTTTATCGTTTGATAAATTCGTATCTTGGTAAAGTAAGTGTTAAACACAAAAAAAGTCCGCACATGTTACGTCATACTTTTGCAACACATTTATTAAATAAAGGAGCGGATTTGAATTCCATTAAAGAACTTTTGGGACATACGGGTTTGGCTGCGACACAAATTTATACCCATAGTGGTATGCAAGAACTGAAAAAAATATACAATAAAGCTCATCCCAGGAGCAAAAAATAAATATACTAACCTTAAAAATCATGAATTATGAAAGCAATTTTTAGAGCGACAAATTTCAAAGCGGATCAAAAATTATTGGATTTTATCCAAAAAAAATTGGATAAGCTGGATAATTTTTTTGATAAGGTTATCGAAGCGGAAGTTTATTTAAAAGTAAACAATAGCGGTGACAAAAACAAGACACTGGAAATAAAAATTGCAGTACCGGGTAATGATATTATGGTTTCGAGAGATGCTGAAACTTTTGAAAAAGCTATGGATTTATCATATGATGTATTGAAAAGACAACTTAGAAAACGAAAAGAAAAGATGAAACAATAGATCTTTATAAAAAAGCCAAAAGCGGATGTAATCATCCGCTTTTGGCTTTTTATGGAAATATTTTTACGGATTTACTTTAATATATTATATTAATTATATTAATGTATAATTCCGGTTTTAAAAAATACTCAATCAACTTGATAAATCAAATAAAATATGTAATTTTGCCACGCAAAAAATAAATGGAAAAATAATCCGATTTTATTTTGTAAAAAAAAATAAAGTTTATATCTTTGCAATCCGTTAAGCAATAAGCCGATGTAGCTCAGCTGGCTAGAGCAGCTGATTTGTAATCAGCAGGTCGTGGGTTCGAGTCCCTCCATCGGCTCTTGAAATGTTGAAAAAATATATGGTGAGGTACTCAAGTGGCCAACGAGGGCAGACTGTAAATCTGCTGCGCAAGCTTCGGAGGTTCGAATCCTTCCCTCACCACCATAAGCGGGAGTAGCTCAGTTGGTAGAGCATCAGCCTTCCAAGCTGAATGTCGCGGGTTCGAGTCCCGTCTCCCGCTCAACTCAAGGCCGATGTAGCTCAGGGGTAGAGCGCTTCCTTGGTAAGGAAGAGGTCACGGGTTCAAATCCCGTCATTGGCTCAAAGGAGGCATACTTTTA
>JALSPZ010000161.1 GCA_026985675.1 Flavobacteriales bacterium | reverse complement strand
TTCGGATTAGGCGGATTGCTGACGTATCCCCCGGTATAAGGCATATGATTATCATCGGTTCCGTTCATAAATAAAACCGAAATAGGATGATTCGGGCTACTGCATTCCGAAACGGCAGGCATAGCCGCTGCAACTGCGGCAACCGCAGCTATCTTATCCGAAGCACATACAGCCATACGTAAAGCCATAAAACCTCCATTTGATGTTCCGGAAATATAAACACGCTGATTATCAATAGAATATCGTTCACTAATACGATCAATTAATTTATTGAGAAAATATACATCATCTGCATCGGAACTCACCATACAATCTCCGCGGCAATCGTTCCAAGTGGGGCTGTTGTATTCTCCGTTTAATCCTTCGGGATAAACTACAATAAATTTTTCCTGTTCCGCTAACTCCATCCATAATTTATAAGGGGTTTTGTATCCACTGTCTCCGGTCATATCTTCTAAATAAATTCCTCCGCCGTGTAATTCCAAAACCAAGGGAACATTAAGATGATCAATTCCTTCGGGAATATAAACGGCATATCTTCGTAAAGTATCGTGAACGTTAAATTGACGATAAAATAATCCGGTTTCATATTTTTTTTCATCACTTTTATGCTTTTGACAAGAACCGAATAACAGGGATAATAAAATACCAATTGTAATTAAATTTTTCATATTAAATCTAATATATCATAAATATAATAAAAAACTGAATATCATTGTTTTACTTATCAAAAATCGCTCCAAAATTAAAGTCAATTTATTTTATTTTTTAAAATACTATTTTTTACCTATTTTTGTATCGAGTTAGTTCCGATAAAACGGATGAAAAGGGAATCGGGTGAAAATCCCGAGCTGTCCCCGCAACTGTAAGCTATTAAGCTTGTTTTTAACTTACGCCACTGTCTACCGACGATGGGAAGGCAATAAACAAGACGCAAGCCAGGAGACCTGCTAACTCATAAACCCTAAAATGACAAACCTTCGGGTGGAAAGGTTTTTTATTAAGAATGAAAGTATTAACTTTTTTTATCATATCATTGTTTTTTCTTTCTTTGGAAGCACAAAAAGAAGAAAAAAATTTGCAACAACTGGATACCGTTGTGCTAAACTCTTTTGTTTTAAAAAAAATCGAAAATTCAATCAATCGATCTCAGATTTTAAATCAAGCTATTTCTTCTGATGACAACTCCCCTACACTGACATCTTTTTTAACCAAAGAATCGGGGCTTTTTATCAGAGAATATGGTAGAGGAATGTTAAGCGGCATTTCCATAAGAGGAACCGGAACTTCTCATACACAAATTCTTTGGAACGGTATCCCTTTAAATTCCGCTTTAAACGGACAAAGCGATCTTAATACCTTGTATATTGAAAATTTTAATCAATTGTTATTAAAAAAAGGCGGAGAAAGTGTTTTTTACGGTAGTGGTGCAATCGGTGGAGTTATTA
Source organism: Flavobacteriales bacterium (assembly GCA_026985675.1). Classification (GTDB taxonomy): domain Bacteria; phylum Bacteroidota; class Bacteroidia; order Flavobacteriales; family Flavobacteriaceae; genus JALSPZ01. The sequence goes on along the minus strand of JALSPZ010000161.1, from coordinate 1,302 downwards.
TAATGAATCATCAAATATTTTTTAAACCGAAGAAAATTTTTGAAAATACATTGAATTACGGTAGTTTTCAAACGATTATCAATACTTCTAAAATTACTTTCTCCGGTAAAAAATATTATCTAAACCTTGTGTTGAGCGGAAATTTTTCTCAAAATAATTATACCATTCCTGAAAAAAATTTTATCAATAATAATGGTGAATATAAAGGAAAGGATGTTGCTTTAAATGCTGGCATCAAAATTTCAAATAAAAATCAGATCACGCTTAATACACATTATAATTTTTTGGATAGAAATTTAAGCAATACGTTATCGACTGTTTCCAAAGATAAATTGATTACTTATAATTACAGAAATGCTTTGGCTTGGAAATATCAATCGAAAAAAATATTTAATCAATTAACAACAGCCTTAATGGCAGAAGAATACCAATACTATTTTGATAAAAATAAAGATGATATTTCCCGGAATTCATCTACCAGATATATCCTTAAAAACGAGACTTATTTTCCCGTGAAAAAATCGGAATTTATTTTAGGTCAAAATTTTATGCATACTACGGGAATTGGTGATGGTATAGGTAAACATTCTCAAAACACGGAAGCTTTGTATTTTAGTTATAAATTCAATCGAAAAAAATGGTCGGGAAAACTCAATTTACGCAAAGAATTCCATCCGCTTTACAAAATTCCGGTTTTAAGTTCAATTTATTTAAATAAAAAAATAGGAAACTATAATTTGGGGATAAATTTTTCAAATAATTTTCGCTCTCCTACTTATAATGATTTGTATTGGAATCCGGGGGGTAATCCCGATTTAAAACCCGAAAAAAGTTATACGTTTGAAATCTACCAAAATTATCATACACATAATTTTGATTTGAAATTTAATTTATTTCATATCCAAAGCAAAGATTTGATTCAATGGAAACCGACGGCAAACGGTTTTTGGAAACCCATTAATATTCAGGAAGTTAAATCACAAGGTGTTGAATTATATTTTTTGTATAAATTATTATTTGTAAAACAAAATCAATTAAATTTACAAGCCGAATATACTTTTCAAAATGTAACAGATTTACAAACCGAAAAAACATTGACTTACGTTCCCCGCCATTTGGCACATTTATCCGTATTATTTAAAAACAAAAAAATTCAAACGGAAATAAGTGCGAGGTATACCGGAAAGGTTTATACTACCACCAGCAATACTTTTTATCTTAAACCGTATTTTTTATTGGATTATAGAATTTTATATAAAATAAACAATTATATTATGGCAGGTGGAGGAATTTTTAATATTA
>JALSPZ010000160.1 GCA_026985675.1 Flavobacteriales bacterium | reverse complement strand
TTTTTTATTCCCAATTTCCACAATTTCATATCCATTAAAGCATCCGAATATCGTAATCCTATTCCGAATTGATTGGACGAATATGCAGACAAATCATAGTCGGAAGTATAGAAAGTTTGACTGGACAAATGTTGATTATACGGAGCAAAATATTTAGCTTGCGTTTGTATATAATATCTATAATCGGGGATTAAAGTAAACTTATCGCTTAGTTTTATAGGTAATTCAATATTTACGGTATGTGAGAATAAATCCCAATCATCAAAATAGTAACGATAATAAGTTCTCAAAACAAGAAAGTCCGTAATAAAATAATGTAAACGAACACCAACGGGAATTTTCAAACGGGTTTCAGGCAATTGTTCATAAGCATCCGCCAACTGAAAAACTTGTGTATTGTCAGGAGAAGTATAGCGTTGAATATCGGATGGGTTTCCAATATAAAAATTAGGTTTATCTTTAAAATATACCCTTTGCATAGGGTTTGCCAATTGCCCCGATTGATAAGTCAAGTCGGAAAAAATTGAAATTTGCATATTTTTACTTAAAATTTGTGAAAAACTGATGGATGCGGTATAAGTATTTCTAGCTTTGTTAGAAATAAACTTATCGGTTTGCGGTTTCCAAGCATTGGCACTATTTTTATCAATAACAAAGCCACTTTGATTATAAATATTTACACCTTGAAAAAAATCGGCATTTAAGTTTCCACCATTTGCGATATAAGTTTTAATTTCGGTTGGATAAACCGGACGCCAATGATCCAAATATACATTTATCCCCAATCCGATTTCAGTATTTTTTTTATTAAAAAGTTGCGTCCAGTTCAGCCCTCCACCCAAAGAGAAATAATCAAATTCGTTGGAAACACTTAAATGTGAAGCGATAATTGTGTTTCTGCTATCGGAAGAATGACTATACCCCAAGGTTGCATTTAGCCAAACATCACTTTTGGATGCTCCGCTGGAAGCAACCCAAGGCGAACCTGTGATGGGTTGTGACGCTGCTCGCTTGGTATAAGAAGGTCTGTCGTCATCATCATCGTCGTCTTCTCCGCTTGAAGCCCCCGTAAAAGGGTTCAGGTTGCTTGAAGATGCGGAAGTATAAGCTGATACCGTTGCATCGATAGTCAAAACATCATCGGCATTTACAGGAATAGAAACATTTATATTAGTAGCAACATCTTGCAAATCCTCATTTCCAATACCTCCGGTAACTGCTGCATTATTCCCCGATTGTGTATAATAACTCGACAAAATATCAATTTCGGCACTTTCCAAAACGCGCTTCTTAAATTTTTTGCTTTCTTGTGCCGTTAAAAGCATTGGAAAAATTATAAAAATCCAAATTATCTTTTTCATAGTCTTATCAATTTAAACAATTATTAATTACAACCACAACCTCCACCGGACTTTCCTCCGTTAGCACCGGAAGCTCCTTCACGATAAACTTGAAAAGTAGTAACAAATTTTTTAAATTTATACGAAGACAATTTCATATCCGGGTCATTAAGATTTACTTGCTGATAAGGTTTTACCGTCTGGCAAGATGACAGAAACAGAATAAAACTCATAGCCAAGATAAACAACAATTTATTTTTCATATTTATTGGTTTTTGTATTAATTTTAATATTTTTTGATGTAAACACCTTTCCTTTTTCGTCTACAATTAAACATTCCACCCCTGGAATTTGATTGATTCTATCAATTCCAACCGTGATGCCCATAACAAAGACAGAAGTTGCCAAAGCATCAGCCAGCTCCGCTTTCGGAGCAAAAACTGTTGCACTTATTATACCTGTTGCAGGATATCCTGTTTTGGGATTTATTATATGAGTATATCGAATACCGTTAAAAACTACATATTTTTCATAATTTCCTGAAGTTACCACCGCTTCGTTGGTCAGCTGAAAAATACCGAAAGCTTGTTTCTTATTCATCGGGTTGGTTATGGCGATGGTCCAAGGCTTTCCGTCGGGTTGTGTTCCCCAAGTATTCATATCACCGGATGCATTGATAATTCCCGCTTTTACTCCTTTTGATATGAGCAACTCTTTTGCTTTATCAGCCGCATATCCTTTGCCAATGGCACCAAAACCTATTTTCATTCCCTTTTTCTTTAAAAAAACTGTCAGATTTTTTTTATCAAGTATAATATTCCGATAACCGACCTTTTCTACGGATTTTTTTATGGCTTCGGGTGATGGTATCTTTTTCATACTCCCGTCAAATTTCCAAATTCTATCCATTGACGCATAAGAAATATCAAAAGCACCGTCGGTAAGTTTGGAAATAGCTAACGAACGTTGAATCAAAGAAAAAAGTTCCTTGCTAACTTTTACCGGTTTTATTCCGGAATTTCGATTAATCTCGGAAGTTTCCGAATTCGGATCCCAAGATGAAATGATTTTTTCAATCCTGGTAATTTCATCAACGGCACTATCGATATATTGATCGGCTTCGGCTTGATTATTTGCTACAACAGTTATATCAAACCGACTTCCCATCAATTTTAATGTTCGGTTATATATTTGCTGTGCATTGATCGGTGCAATAAAAATTATTGTCAAAATAAAATAAGCCAAAAAACTTCTCATATCAGTGGTGTGTTTTAAAGTTTACGCGTAATTTAGAAACTTTCCAAAAGTTCTATCATCTCTTTTACCGAAATTTTTTGATAACCGGTCTTTCCCAAAACTTGTGCATTTGCATCCATAACCACAACAAAAGGCAAGTAATTTTCGGGGTTA
>JALSPZ010000159.1 GCA_026985675.1 Flavobacteriales bacterium | reverse complement strand
TTGACTGCGATATGATAAGACAACAATTGAAGCGGTATCGTCGATAACAATGGCGTGAGCGCTTCATAAGTTTCGGGGATTTCAATCACGTGATCCGCTAGTGATTTTACTTGCACATCTCCTTCGGTAACAATTGCTATTATTTTTCCTTTTCTGGATTTTATTTCTTGGATATTGCTGATTATTTTTTCATATTGTCCTTTTTTGGTAGCGATTACTACTACAGGCATATTTTCGTCGATAAGGGCAATGGGACCGTGTTTCATTTCCGCTGCAGGATATCCCTCGGCGTGTATGTATGAAATTTCTTTTAATTTCAAAGCGCCTTCCAAAGCAACCGGAAAATTAAAACCTCTTCCCAAATATAAAAAGTTAGCGGCATCTTTGTAGTAATTGGCTACTTGCTGGATATAAAAATCATTTTCCAACACTTTTTCTATTTTATTCGGTATGTTTTCCAATTCGTTTAGGTATTTATTGAAATCGGCTATTGAAATGGTTCCTTTCTCTTTTCCCAATTTTAAAGCCATCATCGTCAAAACATTCACTTGGGTGGTAAATGCTTTGGTGGAAGCTACCCCTATTTCGGGACCTGCGTGTGTATAAGTTCCGCTATGAGATTCCCTGGGAATTGATGAACCCACTACATTACAAATTCCGTAAATAAAAGCTCCTTTGTCTTTGGAGAGTTTGATTGCCGCCAAAGTATCCGCCGTTTCGCCCGATTGAGAAATGGGAATCACAATATCATTTTCCTTGATAATCGGATTGCGATACCTAAACTCCGAGCTGTATTCCACTTCCACAGGAATACGTGCCAATTCTTCAAATAGATATTCGCCAACCAATCCCGCATGCCAAGAAGTTCCCGCTCCTACCATAATTATCCTGCCTGCATTGAGAAATTTGTTCAAATGATTATCAATGCCCGATAATTTAATCATATTTTTTTCGGGCAAGACTCTTCCGCGCATCGTATCTTTTAAAACTTCCGGCTGTTCATAAATTTCTTTTAACATAAAATGGTCAAAACCGCCTTTTTCAATTTGGTCCAAACTCATTTTTAGTTCTTGTATTTGCGGATTTACAACACTATCGTCTTTTATATTTCGTATCTTAGGTATTTTTCCTTTTTTAATGATTGCCATTTGTTCATCTTCCAAATAAATGGCGTCTTTGGTAAATTCTATAAAAGGTGTAGCATCGGAAGCTATAAAATATTCATCTTTTCCCAAACCTATTGCCAATGGACTTCCCAAACGAGCCATTACGATTTCGTTGGGATTTTCTTTATCAAACACAACGATTGCATAAGCGCCAACCACCTGATTTAAAGCAATTTGAACCGCTTTTCCCAATTTTACATTTTCCAATTGTTTTACATATTCAATCAAATTTACCAACACTTCCGTATCGGTTTCCGAATGAAAAACAAAACCTTTTTCCAAAAGCATTTGCTTGATAGATTCATAATTTTCGATAATCCCATTATGAACTATTACCAAATTTCCCGAGTTGGAAACATGCGGATGTGCATTGATATCATTGGGCTCGCCATGTGTCGCCCAACGAGTATGTCCAAGTCCGATAAATCCTTCTTTATCTTTATCAACATTAAATAAAACTTCCAAATCTCTAACTTTTCCTTTGGTTTTTTTCATTATGAGCTCTTTTTCATAAAGTGCTATTCCCGCACTGTCATAACCTCTGTATTCCAAACGTTTTAATCCGTTGATAATAATTGGAAAAGCTTCTCTGTATCCTATATAACCTACAATTCCACACATAAAATTTTATTTTTCTATTGATTGAACTAATTTATAAACATTTTCAAAAAGTCGCTGTTCTATTGTATTAAAATCTCTATTTCGTCTGCCAAACATAGTCTTTGCTACTTCCAATGCTTTATCAAATTTATAATCCGCAAAATTATCCACTCCTCCCCATTTGAACGAAGGTATAAATTTCGGTTGAAATCCACTACCGAAAATATTGGAATTTACTCCTACTACGGTGCCGGTATTAAACATAGTGGAAATACCCGATTTGGAATGATCTCCCATAATTAATCCGCTAAACTGCAAACCCGTATCTATAAAATCTTTTTGTAAATAATTCCAAAATTTTACATTCGAATAGTTGTTTTTCAAATTGGAATTATTGGTATCCGCTCCCAAATTACACCATTCGCCAATCACTGCGTCTCCCAAATATCCATCGTGTCCTTTGTTGGAATTTCCCAAAAAGACCGTTTCTTTTACTTCTCCGCCTACTTTGCAATTGGGTCCGATAGTTGTTCCTCCATAAATTTTAGCTCCCATTTTTATAACCGAATTATCCAAAATAGCCAAGGGACCTCGCAACAAACTGCCTTCCAAAATCTTTACATTTTTCCCGATATAAACGGGACCGGCTTCCGTGTTAAAAATACAAGCTTCTACTACGGCGTCGGCTTCTTTATAAACCGGATTTTTCCCGATAATAGTATTGGTCGGACTTAAATTGTTTTCTATTTTTTTACCGGAAAACAAGCCTTTAAAATCCGAAATTATTTGTTGCGAATTTTTACGAAAAATGTCTTGCAAATAGAATATTCCGTCAATTTTTTTGTTGAAATCTATTTCGACAAAGAACGATTGCTCCAATTCTTTCAATGATAATTTTCCCGAACGAACAGCGATTGTCCGGTTGCCCGCTACCAATTTTTCTCCTTTTTTTAAAGCCAAAACAGCGGTAACCAATTCTCTTGCCGGAAAAATTGCCGAATTAATATAAAAATTGTCATTACTATATATTACGGGAAATTTTTCTTGTAGATATTCGTCGGTTAAGTAAGAAATATTTGTATTCAAAAAACCTTCCCATTTTTCTTTCAAAGTCATTATTCCGCATCGAATTTCACTTACGGGACGAAAGTAAGTCAGGGGTAATAAATTGAGTTTTTGTCGGGAAAAATCGGTAAGGATAAAATTCATAGGAAATAAAATGATTTCTTTGCAAAAATAAACAAAAAACATTCCGTTTTGTAGCAAAATTCGTATTTTAGCATAAAAATTAAAATATGTCAAAACCCATTATATCCCCTTCCATATTATCAGCCGATTTTTCGGATCTTTCCAAAGCCATTCACTTGCTCAATAACAGTTCTGCCGAATGGATACATTTGGATGTAATGGATGGAAATTTTGTTCCCAATATTTCTTTCGGTATGCCTGTCATAAAAAGTATTCGCAAACTGACCGATAAAGTTTTTGACGCCCATTTGATGATCGAAAAACCCGAACGTTATATACATAATTTCAAATTGATCGGGGTAGATGTCTTGACTGTGCATTACGAAACTCAAATTCATTTGAACAGAACCGTTGATTTAATAAAAAAAATCGGAATGAAAGCCGGTGTCGCACTCAATCCGCATACGCCCGTTAGTTTTTTGCAAGATATTATCAAAGATTTGGATTTGGTATTGCTTATGAGTGTAAACCCGGGATTTAGCGGGCAAAAATTTATTGAGCATACTTACGATAAAATCAAAGAAGCCAAAGAGTTAATCCTAAAAACCGATTCAAATGCTCTTATTGAAGTCGATGGAGGAATAAACGATACAAATGCTGCAAAAATAGTAGAAGCCGGCGCCGATATATTGGTCACCGCCAGCTATGTTTTCAACCACGAAAACCCTATAAAAGCTATTGATAATTTGAGAAAAGTTTAAATTAATTTTTAACTTTCATATAGTTTTTTTAACTTTGTAATAAAGTGTTTCGCCATGAATTACAAGGTTTATCTAAATAATAAAACAATCATACTTACAGATGACCTTGGTCATAATCAGAACACTTTTTTTTATGATGCGGTAGTTTTGGATGAAATTATCCACCGTTTACAACATACCGATATCGATAAGATATATTTATTTACCCCCAATCTTTCTGCGGCTTGGAATAATTTTAAAAAACATTTTGATGTAATTGAAGCTGCCGGGGGATTAGTTCAAAATGATAAAAAACAATTTTTATTTATTTACCGAAACGGGAAGTGGGATTTGCCCAAAGGTAAAATGGAAAAAGGAGAACTCCCTGACCAAACTGCAATACGTGAAGTACAAGAAGAATGTGGTATTAAAAATATCAGTATTGATAAATTTTTATTTGACACTTATCACTTATTTAATGAAAATCGAAAAAAAAGATTAAAAATTACGCATTGGTATTTAATGAATGAAGATAAAAAAAGTGAACTATTACCCCAAACAGAAGAAGGTATAGAAAAGGTGGAGTGGATAGACCTTGAAAAACATCCTGAGGTTTTGCAAAACAGTTATGAAAATATTAAACTTCTCATAAATCATCTTGTTTAATTAAAAAATCAATTTTTCAAAAAAATATGTATTTTTAATGTCTCCAAAGGGGATTTTATCATGAGAAAGAAGAAAAACATATCAGCCTTACAAGAAAAAGAAGGAGTAAATGAAAATTCCCATCTGAACAAAAAGTTTATTTTTAAAAAAAATAAAGACTTTTCAACGGATCAATTTGTAAAAGAGATTTTAAAAGGCAATACCGTTTTCCTTAGCAAAGCCATAACCTTTATAGAAAGTAATAATAAAATTTTTTTTGAAAAAGGACAGCAAATCTTACAAAAACTTCTGCCCCATACCGGTAAATCCATAAGAATAGGAGTAACCGGTGTTCCCGGGGTAGGCAAAAGTACTTTCATTGAAAGTTTGGGTCAATACTATACATCATTTGGTCATAAAGTAGCTGTTTTAGCCATTGACCCCAGCAGCAGTATTTCCAAAGGAAGCATTTTGGGAGACAAAACGCGAATGGAAAAACTTTCAAAAAATCCTCTGGCATACATCCGTCCAACCGCTTCCGGGAATGCTTTGGGTGGTGTTGCCCGAAAAACACGCGAAAGCGTCTTGTTGTGCGAAGCGGCTGGATTTAACAAAATTATTATAGAAACCGTTGGTGTGGGACAATCGGAAACCTTGGTACATTCGATGACCGATTTTTTCTTATTGTTAAAATTGGCAGGAGCCGGTGATGAACTTCAAGGTATCAAAAGAGGAATTATGGAAATGGCGGATTTAATTGTTATCAACAAAGCTGAAGCTGATAATATACACGCCGCCAAATTGGCTCAAAAAGCTTTCCAAACCGCCTTGCATTATTTTCCACCGAAAGAAAGCGGCTGGACACCCAAAGTTCTTTTGGCTAGTGCTTTAAATAATATAGGAATTGACAAAATAAGCTCGGCTATTGATGAATATACAGCATTAACTAAGAAAAACAATTTCTTTGATAAAAAAAGAAAAAAACAAGAAGAATATTGGTTCTATGAAACTATCGAAAACGAATTGAAAAAACGTTTTTATCAAAATCCCGAAATAAAAAAACAAACTCAAAAATTATTAGAAGAAATTTTTTCTAACCGTATATCAGCCTTTGAAGCCGCCGACATATTACTTCAAAAAGCTTTTTCCAATGAAAAATAAGGTTTTGATAACCGGAGGAACGGGATTTCTGGGATCTGCCATTAGAGAAATATTGGAGCAAAATGGATATGAAACCGCTATTTTAAGTCGAAAAAAAAATATAAAATCTAAGCCTAACTTTTATTGGAATCCTGAAAAAAACGAATTGGATATCGAGGCACTTAAATTTGCCGATTGTATCATTCATTTAGCCGGAGAAAATATTTCAAAAAAAAGATGGACAGCACGGCAAAAACAAAAAATTTATAACAGCAGGATTTATTCTACTAAATTTTTATATAACCAAATAAAGACAAGCGGTTTGTATCCTCAAAAAATAATTTCTGCTTCGGCTATCGGTTACTATGGAACTTTTACTTCTGATAAAATTTTGACCGAAAACAATCCTCCCGGAGATGATTTTTTAGCAAAAGTGGTAGTAGATTGGGAAAAAGAAAATCTCAAATTTCAACAACTGAATATTCCCGTTTTATTATATCGTATCGGGGTTGTTTTTTCAACAAAAGACGGAGCGCTGAAAGAGATGATGAAAACCATACCTTTTGGATTTGTTGCAACGGCTGGAAACGGCAAGCAAATTTTAGCTTGGATTGCGCTGGAAGATATAGCCCGAATGTTCTTATTTGGAATTAAAAACAAGAATTTGTCGGGAATTTACAATGCCGTATCGCCAAATCCTTTAAATTTATCAAAATTAAATGATTTGTTATCCCGAAAATATAATGTTAAACATCTGCCGATTAACATTCCCGGATTTTTATTGAAACTGGCTTTGGGAGAAATGAGCTCTTTAATTTTGAAAGGGAGTAAAATATCATCAAAAAAAATAATTGATGCGGGGTTTCAATTTAAATTTGATCAATTAGAAGATATTTTATAAAAGAAAATATTATTTTTGGGGGACAAAATTTTGTTTATGGGATATATTCAACTGAGCAATATAAAAACATACAGTTTTCACGGTTGTATGGACGAAGAAGAAAAAATCGGGACGGAATTCAGAACCGATCTAAAAGTTAAGACCGACCTGACCCAAGCTGCCAATACCGATAATTTGAAATATGGTCTGGATTATACACGTCTTAATGAAATTGTTATGGAAGAGATGAAACTACGTTCCAAATTGATGGAAACCGTTGCGTTAAGAATTATCAAAAAAATATTTAACGAATGTTCTTTGGCTGACGAAGTGGAAGTTAAAGTATCCAAACTGAATCCTCCGGTTGGAGGCAATATAGAATCTGTAAGTATCCTGATGTGTAAAACACGAAAAGATTTGTTAGGTTGAGAAAAAAACTATAAATTTGTATTCCCAAAAATCCGGCACCTTGGCCGAGTGGCTAGGCAGCGGTCTGCAAAACCGTCTACAGCAGTTCGAATCTGCTAGGTGCCTCAAAAAAAGGAAGCTCAAAAGCTTCCTTTTTTAATTATTAGATAGATTAAAAATATTAAATAATTCTTCGAAATTTAAAATTCGCTCCATACTTTTAAAAAGTTCTTCCAACATAATATCCAAGGCATCCGGTGATAATCCCATTTCCAAACCTATGTTTTTTATAAGTTCTATTTCTTCTTCGGTAATTTTTCCATCGGCTTTAATCATTAATGCCAATTGGTAAATTTGTATGATTTTTTCTTCTCTACTTAAAACCGGTTTAGGCAAATCTATAATTGTGTCCAAATCAATAATATCCGAAATTTCATCGGGCTGAACATTCATAGATTGTGCAATATCCAAAAGAAATTCTTTTTCATTTTTATGAATTTCTTTATCTGCCTTTATTATATCCCAAACTTGTTTAAGTAAATAAATTCTTTTTTTTCTTAACATTGCTTTTTAGTTTTGCTGTAATGAAAATATCTCAATTAAATCTTCATCCAAAAGCATACCTCCTTTATTTTGGCCCATACGTGTGATCATTACATCAATTAAATGCGGATCAAAACCCAATTCAATGGTATAATCTTTCAATAGCCTTACTTCTTCTTTTGCTACCACTCCGTCAACCAACATCATAATAGCCAATCGATATAATTGTTTGGCTCTTTCCAACAAAACTTCTGTTTTTTTCTCCGGTAATTCGGATTCTATTATTTGCAATAAAATACTTCTTTTCACTCCTAATGTATCAGCCAAATCTTGTAAATATTTATACTCTTCTTCTTTAAAAATTAAATCAGCTTTTGCCATTTTTACCAACCTTCGTAAAATGGTGATTTTATCTTCCAAAGGTTTGTTTTTATCATTATTAGGATTCATTGGATAAATTTTACGTAGCAAAAGTATAAAAAAAGAACAATTAAAAAAAGAGCGATCATAAAAAGACCGCTCTCTTATAAAAAAGTTTAAATAATTTCAGGATTATTTAATCATCAATTTTTGTAAAGTTGTTTTATCGTTTTCGGTAATTTTTATCAAGTAAACTCCCGAATTAAGTCCTGCAACGGATAAAGAAGAATTGTTTTTCAAAACGGTTTTCATCACTTCTTTTCCTGTTATATCATAGATAGTGATTAATTTTTTTGCATTGGCAGTTGTAGCAATATAAACTACATTATTTGTTACGGGATTCGGATATACTTTCAATCCTTCAATTTCATTATCACCTATAGCATTGGTAGAAGCTTCAATATCATTAGCATCTCTGGGATAAATTTGAGCCACATTGTTATATCTACCGGCAATACCCGTAAG
>JALSPZ010000158.1 GCA_026985675.1 Flavobacteriales bacterium | reverse complement strand
TATTTTTCTTACAAATCCTTCGTTATTATATTGAATAAAAACATTCCCTATTCTGCGAACTTGTCCATATCTGTTATAATTGATAAAAACATTTCCAACTCTACGAATTTTTCCATACCTGTCTTTTTCTATACGCACTCCGTATGCTCCCGGATTATAATAATATGGATTATTTCTTTGGTGTGTATTAAAATCAAAGTCTCCGGAAGGAAAAATAAAAAAATCGACCCCTCTAATACTGAGTTTAACCGGTTCATCCATGAATTTCCATGCAGGTCTGAATGTTGAGACCGCATACATGTTGTTAAACATAAATCCTAAAACGAATAAATAAACTAATTTTTTCATAACTACAAAATTTTAAATTAAACTGCGGTTCTAATAACTATATTTCAAAACACGTGCCATAATTTTTTTATATTAGAAAAAAAATAGCGTTTTATCATATTATTCTTTATTTTTGTAAAGGAATAAAAAGATAAAAAAATGAAAATAACTACTTGGAATATAAATGGTTTAAGAGCAATTATAAAAAAAGATTTTATCAGAGACATATTTCAAATAAATCCCGATATATTATGCTTACAAGAAACAAAAGCGGATGAAAATACCGTAAAAGAACTTTTAAAAAACTTGAAGTTTGATTATGTTTTTGCCAATTCAGCAGAAAAAAAAGGTTATTCGGGAACGGCTATGCTTTCCAAAACAAAACCTTTAAACGTTTTGTACGGTATGGGAATGGAAGAACATGATAATGAAGGAAGAATGATAACTGCTGAATTTGAAAAGTTTTTTTTGGTATCGGTTTATGTTCCCAATTCCGGACAAAAACTAAAACGTTTGGATTATAGAGCTAAGTGGAATAAAGATTTTAAAGAATTTCTGTTGAATTTGGAAGCACAGAAGCCTGTAATTGCATGTGGAGATTTTAATGTGGCTCATCAGCCCATAGATTTAAAAAATCCTAAATCTAACTATAACAAGACAGCAGGCTATACACAATTGGAAATTGACGCTATGACAGAATTATTGGAAAGTGGTTTTACAGATGCTTTCAGATATTTATATCCCGATAAAATTCAATATACATTTTGGAATTATCGTTTCAATGCGCGTGCAAGGAATGCCGGTTGGCGTATAGATTATTTTTTGGTTAGCAATAAACTAATTGATAAAATAAAAGACGTTATCATTCATGATGATATTTTGGGTTCGGATCATTGTCCTGTTAGTTTAATACTTGAGGATTTTTAAATAAATATTCAAAAGGGTTTCCGATGTTTTTTAATCTTTCGGGAATAGTTTTAATAGTAAAATCAGAAGGAGTAAAATTACCTCTTTCAATTTCTTCCCATTGGAGTGGAGTGGAAACTTTTGCTTCCGGATTAGCTCTTGGAGTATATGGAGCAGCCGTATTTCTAGTGATGGCATTTTGCAAATAATCTAACACTACCTTATCTCCACTATGAGTTTTTCTTTGTTGTTTATTGGTAGTGATTAAATTGGGATATTTTTCTGATAGAAATAAAGCTACCTCCAAAGTCCATTCTCTTACTTGATCAAATGTGTATATTTTTTTTAAAGGGATATATACATGCATACCGGTTCCACCGGAAGTTTTGGGAAAAGCTTTAATATTTCTACGATCCAATTCTTGTTTCAAAATGTTAGCTGTTTCTATAACTTTTTCAAATGGAACATGCCCCCCAATATCCAAATCAAAAATAGCTAAATCAGGAAGCTCAAAATCCGGATAAGTTGACCCCCAAGCATGAATCTCCAGACAACCGCGTGAGGCTAAATACACCAATCCGGCTTTGTTTTTCACTACAGGCACACGCATAACTTTATCTTGTGTAGCTTCCTCATAAAGATATGTTTTTATAAATTCTTCGGGAGCTTTTATATCATAATCTCGTTTATAAAAAGAAAATTTATGTATTCCATAAGGAAAAAAATGTAAAGTAAGCGGTCTTTCTTTTAAAAATGGCATCATATAATCCCCAATCTTATTATAGTAATCCATTAAATCTTTTTTTGTAACACCGGCTTCAGGCCAATATAACTTATCCGGATGTTTGGATTCAATTATTAATCCATCCACTTCATAACTGAAATATTCGTAATTTTTTGTTGTCATATTATATTAATTCTTTATAATACCTATTTTTTATTTCTTCCAAAAGTTCTTTCGATATATTGGGTTTGTAAATTCTGACAATATCTTTAACGGTATCGTCTTTATAAAATAAACCTTTGGCTACATCATAATTGTTATTACTGATATTGTTTTTAATTTTATAGGTGATTTCTTTGAATTGCTCCCAAGATAAATAATGTGGAATTTCAATAAAATACATTGAGTTTATGCAGGTGTCTTTATAAATATTATCTTCTATTTTTTCAATATGGAAAAATTTACTTATTTTGATGGAAACAGGCTTATCAGTAGATATTTTTTTCTTTTTTAATAGCTGAAAACCATAATGTTGTAGTAGTTTTTGTAATTCCGGAATTTGTTCATAAGAATCCAAACCTTTAATTCTTATACCATAAATAATTTGTTTTCCGGATTTTATCTTTGCAAAAGAAGCATTGATATCAAAATCAGTAGTTGCATTGATTTTTTTAGCTTTTCGTAAAATTTTAGCAAAAGAATATAGTTCCGAAGTAGCAATAATCACGGATCGGGGCTTGGAGATTATATCAAAATCAAAACCGTGAAGTCCGGGGAAAGGGCGATCAATATTGATAACAACCGTATCCTGCAATTTGTGATGGTTGACTAAACTGATGGATTCTTCTTTAATAATATTTCCTATAATTTCTCTTGACTTTTCCATAAAAAAATATTTTTGTTTAAAATTAAAAAAAAACAATTGATTATACAAATTACGCTTATTATTTGTTTAAAAATTTTTTCTTAATTCCGTCCTAAATATTTTTTTAAAACAAAAGTAATGTTTTGATTTATAACGAATTGAGTTTATTTTTAAGCGCTATGGGATTAAATTCACAGGCTAATGACTCTATCCTTATTGGCATATGAGGATTTTTCGTAAAATTTGAAGTGAATGGAACGTAAAACTGTCTGCTGTTTGAGGTTATGTTAATGTTATATTTAGAAAAAATGTTCAACCGAGTTCAGACAGTTTAGTGTAATGAACAAAAAATTTAGAAAAATACTCGTCAGCCTAGATTTTTTGTTACCATTGAGCAAAGTCGAAATGTTCATCGATGGAAAAAGTAAAAATTAAATTTATTTAGGACAGGATTGATTTTTCTTAAAACTTTTTTTAACAAAGTATTGTTAATCAAAATAAAAATAGTATTTTTGCAGCTTGAAAACATACATAATAATCATTAAAACAATATTGGCATGTATTTAACACCAGAAATTAAAAAAGAAATTTTCGCTAAGTACGGAAAATCCGAAACAGATACGGGTTCTCCCGAAGGACAAATTGCATTGTTTACGTTTAGAATTAAACATCTGACTGAACATTTGAAAAAGAACAAACATGACTACAGTACCGAAAAAGCTTTGGTTAAACTAGTTGGAAAAAGACGTAGTCTATTAAACTACTTGAAAAACAACGATATAGAAAGATATCGTAAAATTATTAAAGAATTAGGACTTAGAAAATAAGTCTATTAAAAAGCTGTCCGGGAAAATTTGGTTTTATATCCTTTTAAGGATGTAAACCTTTATAAACCAGGGCAGCTTTTTATTTTTGAACTTATTTTTTAATAGAAAAAAATGAAATTATGAATAAACCACAACCTATACAAGAAATCATCAAATTAGATGATGGAAGAGAAATTATTATAGAGACAGGAAAATTAGCTAAACAAGCTGATGGATCTGTTGTAGTTAGAATGGGGGATACCATGTTATTGGCAACAGCAGTTGCTTCCAAAGATATCAATCCTGATATTGACTTTTTACCGCTAACGGTAGATTATAGAGAAAAGTTTGCTTCGGCCGGAAAATTTCCCGGTGGATTTTTTAAACGGGAAGGACGTCCTTCAACAGAAGAAATCCTTGTTATGCGATTAGTTGACAGAGTGCTACGTCCTTTGTTTCCAAAAGATTATCATGCAGAGACACAAGTAATGATACAATTGATGTCTTTTGATGAAAATGTTCAAGCAGATTCTTTGGCAGGGCTGGCAGCATCCGCAGCACTTGCCGTTTCGGATATTCCATTTGAAGGACCCATATCTGAAGTTAGAGTTGCAAAAATAAACGGTGAATTAAAAATAAATCCGGCATTAGCCGAAATGAAGAATGCAACTATTGATTTAATGGTGGGAGGAACTGATGATTCCGTAACTATGGTAGAAGGACAAATGGAGGAGGTATCGGAAGAAGAAATGATAGAAGCAATTGAATTTGCTCATCAAGCCATTAAAAATCAAATTGCTGGAATAAAAAAATTGGCAGAAAAGATTGAAAAGTCTAAAACAAAAAGAGATTATGATAAAATTGAGGAAGACGAAGTACTTTATGATACCATTGAGAGAGAAGTTTATTCAAAATTATATGAAGTAGCAAAAGAAGGTTTAGGCAAACAAGAACGTTCGGATAAATTTTCTAAAATTAAAGATGCTTTATTGGAGAATTTTTCGGAAGAAGAAATAGAAGAAAAAGGAAAATTAATAGGTAGTTATTTTGATAAAGTTAAAAAGAAGGCTGTTAGAGATTTGGTTTTAGTGGAGGGAATTCGCCTGGATGGTAGAAAAACTACTGAAATCAGACCCATATGGACTGAAGTAGATTATTTACCTACGGTTCATGGTTCTGCAATTTTTACCAGAGGAGAAACCCAAGCCTTGGCAACTGTAACCTTGGGAACTTCAAGAGATGTCAATATTATTGACGGTGCTACTCAACAAGATGAAGAGCGTTTTTATTTACACTATAATTTTCCTCCCTTTTCAACCGGTGAAGCCAGACCTTTACGTGGAACTTCACGTCGGGAAATAGGGCATGGACACTTGGCTCAAAGAGCTTTGGAACCTATGATTCCCGAGGATAGTCCATATACTATTCGTGTAGTTTCCGATATTTTGGAATCTAACGGTTCTTCATCTATGGCAACGGTTTGTGCCGGCTCTATGGCGCTTATGGATGCAGGAATACAACTTAAAAAACCAGTTTCAGGTATTGCTATGGGATTGATTTATGATGAAGATTCCAAAAAATATGCTGTTCTTTCGGATATTTTAGGAGATGAAGATCATTTGGGAGATATGGATTTTAAAGTTACCGGTACCAAAGATGGTATTACTGCTTGCCAAATGGATATCAAGATTAAAGATTTGAAAAGAGAGATACTAGAGAAGGCATTGCATCAAGCCAAAGAAGGGCGTATGCATATTATGGGAGAAATGGAAAAATCTATTTCAGCTCCTCGTCCGCAAGTAAAGGATTTTGTACCAAAAATGGTAAAAATTGAAATAGATAAAGATTATATCGGCGCAGTTATTGGAAAAGGAGGAAAAGATATTCAACAATTGCAAGAAGATACTGATACAACCATTGTTATTGAAGAAGTAGATGGTAAAGGAATTATTGAAATTATGGGAACTGATATGGATAAAATTCAAAAAGTACTTGATAGAATTGCTATTATCACTTTTGAACCAGAAATAGGGGAAGTTTATGAAGGGAAAGTAACTTCAATTAAAGATTTTGGTGCTTTTGTTGAAATAGCTCCTGGAACAGAAGGTTTGTTACATATTTCTGAAATAGATTGGAAACGTGTAAATAAAGTTGAAGATGAATTAAAAGAAGGACAAATAGTTAAAGTGAAATTAATAGGAAAAGATCAACGAGGTAAAATGAAACTTTCTCGAAAAGTTTTATTACCAAAACCTGAAAGAAGAGACCAAGCCAAAAGTAAGAATGAGGGTAAATAAGTAAATAAATTTTAAAAAGACAAAAAAGCGGGCAAATTGCCCGCTTTTTTGTCTGTAAATATTATATTTTAGGAGTGACCAAACGCTACAATTCTTAAAATTTTGATATTAAGAACAATCCAACGAAAAGCTTGATAAATAATACATTTACGCAAAAATCTGGTAAATTTAGTTGGAATAGGGGCATATGCGAATTCATTGTATCCCCGTGTATATTTGGTTAAATGAGACTTATGTTTCATAATTATAAATTTTTAGTTATTGATAAATTATACTATTCGGGTAATAACCACCAGAATGGATATCCTTTGGCTTTATGCAAAAACATATAATGCATAAACCACTTTAACCAGTGTCCGGCTAATCCGGGTTCACCAATTGTATAGGTTAAAGAACGTCCGAATTCAGGATATTTTTCCCAGTCTTGAACAATAGGGAAAACAGTCATTGTAGCTGCCATACCATTGGTCATGCCATATCCGGCAGAAACAATACAAGCAGCACCCATTTTAGCCATAGATGCACGGTGTTTTAATTTATCCAATGTAGCTTTACCTTTGATTACATCACGAATGTTTTGTGCGACAATTTTACCCATAACACCTGAAGGCATACCCGTTCTGGGTGGTGCAGGTACAATAGTTGTTCCGTTTGGAGATGTAAAAGGTTTGGAAATTGTATGCGGCGGAGCAAATGCTATACCCGGAGCAAAAATATTGGGATAATCCGGATTTTGTACTACTTCCGGCCAATCAGAAGCTTTCCACTCTTCATATGGTTTTTTGGTATAATCGGCATCAACTATCATAAATCCATTGGGTTTAAATAGTTTGGAAGTAATATCTTCCCCATTTTTATCAAAAGCTTTTAAGCCGGGACCTGAAAATGCAGGAATAAGCATTGCAAAATCATATGCTATTTCATGATAATTTCCATCCAAAGTTTCATAATAAATTTTTTCTTTATCCACTTTATGAACACCGGCTCTTTTGATCCAACGGATTTCTCTTTCTGCCAAGAATGATTCGGTAAATACTTTTGTAGGGGTTATATAACCTCCGTATTTAATATAAGCTCCACCCATTGCAAAGTCACCAACTTCATATTCATTGGTAAGGAAAGTAATGTTCGCTTTGTCATTTAATCCTCTTCTTTCTATTTCATGATATACATTTAATATATATTCAAATGCGGCTCCTTGACAAGTTGCTCCCGGATGACCAATTCCAATAACGATATTTTGGTTTTCACCTTTTTCCATTTTTTTAATAGATTTTTGCAACTCTTCCCAAGCATGTGCAGCATGGTTAAAATTACAAACGGAAACTGTTGTGCCGTTATCAGGACCTAATCCTTCGGTTTTGTCAAAACGTAAAGCCGGACCGGTAGCATTTACCAAGAAATCATAATCTATGGTTTCTGTTTGTCCTTCTTTTCCCTGTCCTACATATTCAATAGTAACGTAAGGACGATCCGAACCGTTACCTCCTTCCGGATGAATGGAAGTTGCTTTGGCTCGTCTGAAATCAATACCCCATTTTTTGTATTTGGGTTCTAACTTGAAGCGTATTTGTTCAGGCTTCATTCTTCCCACTCCAACCCATATGTTGGACGGTACAAATTGATAATACTCATTGGGAGACACAACAATTACTTCGTGTTTTTTGTTGAGCCATTTTCTCAAGTATGCAGCCGAAGTATGTCCGGCTATACCTGATCCCAAAACTACAATTTTTGCCATATTTGAGTTACTTTATTTTGTTATTGCAACAAATATAACAAAAAAATGATAAATATCAGATTTATTACAAAAAAATTTCTTTTTTACTTTAATTTCTGAGGAAAATTTCTTTTTTGTATTTTTACAAGCAAAAATTTTCAATATGAGAGAGTGGAAAACTATTAAAAAATACGAGGATATTTTATTTGATTTTTATGAGGGAATTGCTAAAATTACAATTAATCGACCTCATGTTTACAATGCTTTTCGTCCCGAAACCAATCAAGAAATTTTAGATGCATTGGAGATATGCCGTGAAGATCCCGATATAGATGTTGTGGTATTGACAGGTGCGGGAGACAAGGCATTTTGTTCGGGAGGCGATCAAAATGTGAAAGGTAAAGGTGGTTATATTGGAAAAGATGGTGTGCCCAGATTGAATGTTTTGGATATTCACAAACGTATCCGTGAATTGCCCAAACCTGTTATTGCTATGGTAAACGGATATGCTATCGGCGGTGGACATGTTTTGCATGTAGTTTGTGATTTAACTATTGCTTCAGAAAATGCACGTTTCGGACAGACCGGTCCCAAAGTTGGAAGTTTTGACGGTGGATTCGGTTCTTCGTATTTGGCTCGTCATGTCGGACAGAAAAAAGCACGGGAAATATGGTTTCTTTGTAAACAATATACGGCAAAAGAAGCCGAACAAATGGGAATGGTAAATAAAGTGGTTCCTTTGGAACAATTGGAAGATACAACTGTAGAATGGTGTCAAATGATTCAAGAAAAAAGTCCTATGGCTATTCGTATGATTAAACGGGCAATGAATGCAGAATTGGACGGACAACGAGGGCTTATGGAATTTGCAGGTGATGCAACACTTATGTTTTATCTTATGGAAGAAGCACAAGAAGGAAAACGAGCCTTTTTGGAAAAACGTAAACCTAATTTCAAACAGTTTCCTAAATTTCCGTAGGAAATTATCAAAATATTGCCCGCAAAATCAGCGGGCTTTTTTGATTCTTATATCCACCAAATAAAAATCTTCTCCCGATGCTATAACAGGATTGAAATCCAACTCAATAATATCGGGATTTTCTCTTATAAGTTGATCGGTTCTTTTTATTAAAGCAACGAAATTATTAATATCAATAGATTTTTTACCTCTGATTCCTTTAAATAATGGATAAGATTTTAGTTTTTTCAATTTATCCAAAATTTCATTTTCTTCAATAGGAATTAAAAGAGTTTGAAAGTCTTTTAAAATTTCTATAAATATTCCACCGGCACCAAACATTAATAAGTGACCAAAATTTTCTTCATATTTTACTCCAATGAATAATTCTTCGCCTTTTATTTGTTGTTGAACCAAAACTTTATGTGTTGGACTTATTTTTTGTAATTCATCAAAATTTCGGTTAAAATCTTTTTCATTTAAAATATTCAAACGAACGGCATTTTGTTCGGTTTTATGCAATATTCCTTCGGGTTTTAGCACTACGGGTAAAATTTTTCGAGCAAATTCCCAAGCTTGTTTTTCATTATTAAAAATTTGTTGTTGCACCAAGGGAAATTTATATTTTTTCAAAAGCTCATTTATTTCCGTTTGATTGATAAATTCGGCATTTGACAAGTTTGGCGTATGATGATTTTCCAACGTGGTTATAACAGAATTCCCGGCAGCAAAATATATTTTGGTTAAGGCTTTTGCAAACAAAACTTCATCGGAGAATGAAGCTAATTTTTTTTGATGAAAATATTCAATTTCTTTTTTTACATTGATGACGGAAGGCAAAATCGGATAAATGATTTTTTTATTTTTAATGATATGTTTAGCTAATACATCGTAAACATCAAAAACTTCAAATAACCCGGGGCTTCCGAAAATAACGGCAATTGCATCAATTTCATCAAATTTTTCTGCATAATTCAAAATGGCATCCAGTTGTTCTGCAGTACCGGTGGCCAAAAAATCGATGGGGTTATCAACAGATGAGCCTGGATAAAGTTTTGCTAAAAGTTTCTTTTTTGAAGGATCCTTTATCTCGGGAACTTTCATTCCGTTTTTTTCCAAAATATCCGTAAGCATAACCCCCGGACCACCGGCATGGGTAACGATAAGAATATTTTTTCCTTTGGGAATTCCGTATTTGAGAACAATAGCCGCTTGAATCATTTCGTTTCTACCTTCTACCCGAACAATACCGGCTTTGTCGAATAGTGCTTGCACAGCAGAGTCAGGAGAAGCCAAAGCTCCGGTATGTGAACCTGCGGCTCTTTGTCCCGATTGAGAATTACCGGATTTTATAGCGATGATTTTAGCTCCTTTTTGACTTAACGAACGAGCGTGTTTATAAAATTTTGAAGGATTTTTGATGTGTTCAATATATAGGAGTTTGATTTTAGGTGAATCCAAATCAAAATTTTCATCCATATATTCCAAGACTTCTTCAACACCTATTTGTGCCGAATTTCCAACCGTCCAAACACTATTAAAACTCAATCCTTGTAGCATAGCGGCTTCCATAATAAAAACGGCGGTAGCTCCCGACCCCGAAATTAAATCCACGCCGTTTTTATCCAATTTTGGAACGGGACTTGTAAAAACACCTGCATAATTTTTATTGATTAATCCTATATTGTTTGGTCCCAATAAACTTCCGTTATATTTTTCAATTTGTTTAACTATGCGATTTTCCAATGCTTTTCCAGCTTCTCCAACATCGCTGAAACCTGCCGAAATGATAATAAATGCTTGCGTTTTTTTTTCTTCGGTAAGAATTTTAACGGTTTCTTCAATATATTTGGCGGATATGGCTATAATGGCTAAGTCTATATTTTCGGGAAGCAGAGAAACATTTTTATAAACTTTAAAATTTTTTATTTTGTCTTTTTTGGGATTTACAATGTATATTTTCCCTTGATATTTATGGTTTACAAGATTTTCAATGATTTTTCCACCCGGCGACGACGGATTGTCAGAACCGCCAATTACCGCAATGGATTTTGGATGAATGAGTTTGGGATTTATCATTTGGTCAAAAAAATTGATGTTTAATTGCTTAAAGATGCAAAATTTATTGTAAATTTATAAGGAAATTAATCAGTATTTTGATTTAAAATTAAAACTTATGCCATATTTTTCAACAACGGTTCAACATATAAGATCATCGGAAATAAGAGATTTAATGAAATTAGCCACCCGCCCCGATATTATATCTTTTGCCGGGGGAATGCCTAATAACGATTTGTTTCCGGTCAAAGAAATTGATGAAATTTTTTTAACATTAGACCCTCAAAAGAAAAAAACGGCTTTTCAATACGGACCTACATCGGGATATCCGCCTTTGCTTGACACCTTGAATGAATATTTAAGGACAAAAGGATTACCGGTGGATACACATAGACTGATGATTACCACTGGCTCGTTACAAGCCATCAATATTTTAGGAATGGAATTTATTGATCCCGGCGATGTGGTATTGACTGAAAATCCAAGTTTTATCGGGGGATTGGCTGTTTTTAAAGCTTTTCAAGCGGATATCAAGGGAATTCCGTTGATGCACGATGGTTTGGATTTGGAAGAATTGGAATTGGCAGTTGAAAAATATCAACCGAAATTATTGTATATTATACCCAATTTTCATAATCCTGCCGGCATAATATATTCCAAAGAAAAAAGAAGAAAAGTCTTGGAAATTTTGGAAGGAAAGGATATCGTTTTATTAGAAGACGATGCTTATAATGAATTGTATTTTAATGAAGTAGCTCAAAAATTAACCCGTCCCGTAATGGCTGTGAATGATAAAAATATAGAAGTTGTTTATACCGGTTCTTTTTCTAAAATTATGGGACCGGGATTTCGTTTGGGTTGGATGTTGGCGTCACCTGAAATTTATGAAAAAGCAGAGATTATCAAGCAAGGAATTGATGCTTGCAGTCCGAATTTTACACAAGTTTTGGCAAACGAATTTATGCAAAGAGGTTTGTTGTCTCGATATCTTAAACGTATCAGAGAAGCTTATGCCGAAAGAAGTTTGATAATGAAAGAATCTTTGGAAAAATATATGCCCGAAGAAGTTCAATGGAATCAACCCCAAGGAGGATTTTATTATTGGTTGCAATTGCCTGAATTTATGGACAGTGCAGAAATTTTGAAAGAATCCGTTAAAAACGGAGCGGTTTTCGTTACCGGCAAAACCTTTGACCCGGAAAATAAAAGAAACAATTATATCCGACTTTCTTATTCAAATATGGATATTAATCAGATTGATATGGGAGTTAAAATTATTGCCAAAGCCATTGAACAAAATTTACATAAGCAGTTGAAATGCTCATAAAATCTCTTTCAATTCCAATAGATGATTGACTTTCGGTATGATTTTTTTGTCAATAGTATTGATATTGAAGGGGTCGTAATGGATAGCTTGCATCCCTACATTTCTTGCACCTAACACATCACTTTTAAGGTTGTCTCCAATCATTATACTTTTGTGAGCATAAGTGCCGGCTTTTTGTAATGCATAATTAAAAACTTCGGGGTGTGGCTTTTGTTTATTGATTTCTTCAGACGAAATTATGCTTTTAAAATATTTGTTTAAACCGGAATTATGAACTTTTCTTTCTTGAATTTCAATAAATCCGTTGGTCAAAATGTGTAAACGATACTTATTTTGCAAGTATTCGAGAATTTCAATAGTTCCGGGCATCAATTGTTTTTCTTCTTTGAGATAATTCAGATAAGCATCGGCAAAATATTCTATAAACTTTGGATTTACTTTAATATTTAAAACATCGAAGGTGTCTGTCAAACGTCTGATTTTTACTTCTGCTTTGGTTTTTATTCCTTGGGAATATTCCTCCCAATATTTTTTGTTGATGGGCTCGTAAATTGTCAAAAAATTTTCAATGCTAACGGGTAAATTGTTTTCTTTTAGAAGTTTTTTAAAAGCATTTTTAGAATTTTTGTCAAAATCCCAAAGTGTATGGTCCAAATCAAAAAAAATATCGGTTGTTTTAGTGATCATCAGTAGCAAAATGTTTAACGGTTTCAATATAAAGTTTGTTCCAATTTTTCCAATGTCGTAAATCCGAAAGAATAAAATTATGAAAAACAGGATGGAAATTTCCTCCGACTTTTCTTATGATTTTTCCTTGTTCAATCATAATTTTTAAAGCTTTTTCAGCGGAAAGATAATATTGGTAACGCAACATAATATCCGAGATTGTTGTAGGAAATACTTTCAAGTCGGTTAAAGTTTCATTTTTAATATCATAGAAGTAAAACGGAATGGAAGTACCGGCTCGAAAACCGATTTTGTGATTATATCCCATAGAATAATCTTGTGTTAAACCCGCTTCAATAAAATAGCGATATGTTTCGGGAATCCTGATACGATTAAAATGCGCCCTTACTTTTTTTACGGGTTTATGAATAATTTGTTCCAATAAATCAACTTCCGATTTGATTTGTTTTTCGTCATTCATGCTGTAATAGGAAGTTAATATACCGGTTTCTGCATAATCGGCAAGACATTTTATTTGGTTTTGATAAGTTGTGTTATTGGGCGAGATATTATGATCGAATTGTGAATATTTATGTAAAAGATGAAAAAAACTCAACGGATGATTATATTGCTTTTTTAATTGGATTATTTTATGAAATGTATCATAAGTATCGATTGATTTTCCAAAATAAGTTTTTTGCCGTAAACTGAATAATTTCCATTTCAAAGTAAACAACTCACGGATACTCCCTGAAAAATGTCGCAAAAACGATTTGTTTTTGAACAATCTTGCCATACTGACATTGATAACCGGTTCAAATACAAATTTTCTTTTTTTGAATGAAGTTTCGGGAAATTTTTCCAGAATGGCTTTTTTGAATTTTTCGACCCACAATTCAACAATCGGTTGATTGAGGATTCCTTGCAAGTTCAATATACTATTGTTGTAATGATAGCGTCCGTGTTCGTCCGTTTTATGGGGGAGATATTCTTCATATCGGGAGAGTAGAAAAAAAATGGCGGCAAAAATATCAAACGGGATTTCGGAATCGTGTGTTTGAAAAAATACGGGTAAATCTTCCCAGAAATTGAATTTAATTTCCTGTGGTTTGATACCTTGTTGAAAAAGTAACGGATGAGGAGTAATATGAAATTCATTTCCAAGAGCTTGTGGAGCATAAGAAAATTTTGTTCCGTTATATGCAATGAATTCTTCTATTTTAGTTGTGAATTTAAATTCCGTCAATAAAATATGATTAAAAATATGTCGAAAAATATAGTTTGTACGTGGAGTAACCTTATTTGTATAGACCAAAATCATCTTAAAAAATTGTATTTATAAAATATATTGCAAATATAACATGGCAATCATCCCCAAAACAATTATAGTTGCAGCGTTACTTCGGGAAATATTTTCTTGTGATTCGGGAACTATATCCGAAAAAACGACCCAAAACATGGCACCGGCGGCAAATCCTAATCCTATGGGCATATAAGATTTCATTGTAGAAACAAACATATAAGCAGGAACAGCAAAAATAGGTTGGGGAAGCGAAGTAAAAATACTCCATAATGAAGCTTTCCACCAAGGGACACCTTTGCCAACCAAAGATGCACTGATAGCAAGACCTTCCGGAATATTATGTATGGCAATGGCAATGGTCATCATCAGACCAAATTTGAAAGTCCCCCCGAAAGAAGTTCCCAAACCAATGCCTTCGGCAGCTGAATGTGCAGTCATAACAATGATAATCAATAAAGCTCCTTTGATATCTTTAAAAAAATTTTTTTTATTTATTAAAAAATCCGGTGATTCTTGGGGGTAATTGTTGAGTTTTTCTATAAAAATACCGGAGATAATTATAGCGATAACTCCAATTATCATTCCCAAAATAGTTTTGGGGTAGCTATTTTCAATTCCTTCTAAAATTAAACCAATACTGGCACCGGTCATTAATCCTGCCGCAATTGCATTAGAATAGCCCATTACTTTGGGAGTTATTTTTTTAATAAATATAAAAGGCAAAGCACCTAATCCTGTCGCTACCGCTGTAATAAGTGCATATAAAAAAACTTGTAATACATCTTCTCTCATACAAAATGAATTAATTTAACAAAAATAACTATTTATTATTTTCCACATTTATTATTTCCACATCTTGTTGAATGTTTTTTTCTTTTCATCATTTTATGTTTGCCGGGAATTGAAAATTGAAAATCGTAAAGTGATTGGGCAATAGCTTTCAATTCAATTTCAGGATAAGGTAGCGGAGGCATTAATTTGAATTTTTTTATTGCATCGGGCATAAGACTTTGGGAAGCATCCGGTTTCCGAACCCATTTGGTTATTGCTTTTATAAAGTCTTTTTTATTGGGATAAGCTTTTTTGTAATGCATCAGAACTCCTTTCATAGGCGGAGCCATCATATCTTTCTGATAACCGGGAGTTTCCGAATGACATACAAAACATCTTTGTTTTAGTAGTTGTTTTCCGTTAATTTGTTTTTTAACCGTCAATGTAGTAATAATGGGATGAGTCTTGGTATCATGTGCTTTAAATCCAAAAAAGGAAAAAGTAATTGCCATTAATAAAAAAAATATCTTTTTCATTTGAACATTCGTTTAAAAGATGGAATAAAGATAAGAATTATTTCACCACAATTTCAATTTCATCCAGTTTTTTTATATCGATGAAACGTTCTTGCAAGATAACCAAATCGCCATCTATTTCCAAAATATTGTATTCATTTTGGATATCAAAACGCAATTGTTCTATTTTGGTATAATGATTTTTGAAATTTATCAGTTTAAAAGGTGTAAAAATAAAAAATCTTTTTTTGGAAAAAATTAAAAAAGGAAAAGTAAGAATAGTAATGGGCAAAACGAAAATACCGGAAATTAAATAGCGCAAGGCACCTTTTTTGAGAATACCCACTCGCAGAATTTCGGATAAATGTATGTGTAAGGCATCGGTAAGATTACCTGCAGAAAATAAAAATATATGATTGTTTAAGCGATATACATCCAGATTTCTCTTTTGTAGGGCTCCATTGTTTTCCAATTTTTGTAAAACTTTTTCCAATTTTGGAATCATATAACGTTTGGCAATTACGTTAAAAGAACCTTGTGCATCAATAATAACGGTAGGACGTTTCTTACCTTTATTTATAATTTTTTCAATGATTCGTCGTAATAAACCATCGCCACCGCTAATGATTACATAATCGATATTTTGCAAAGAGATATTGTCAAAGGCTTTTTCATCAACTGCAATAACTTCTGCATTTGAAATTTTGATATCCTTATTTACACTTACGATTCTCATTAAAATATCAACTCTTTTTTATGCTGCTAATTTACGATTTTTTATTGAGCTTAAATCGCCAAGGCAAGTCTTTGCTTTCTTTGGCATAATCGATACCGATTCGTGGAGAGACAAGTATATTTTTATCGGGGATTGTTATGCCTTTGTCTATCACCCAAAGTCCGTTTTTGGGTTTTAATTGTAAATGATTAAATTTTTTATCAATAGAAAAATGACGGGTAAGTTTTCCGGGTCCGTCGGTTTTGTTCGGGAGTTTTTCCCAAACCGATTTTCCTGTTTTTTTAAACTCCATATTTTCAACACCTCTAATCAAAACGGCAGCGGGGAATCCTTTGGGCATAGTAACGAAATTGAGCATATAATACATTCCGTATATTAGATAGATATAAATTTTTCCTGCTTCGTCAAACATTATTTCGGTTCTAGGTGTTTTTCCCTTACTACAATGACAAGCTAAGTCGTCTGTTCCGTGATATGCTTCGGTTTCGGTAATCATTGCGCGTAAAATTCCATATTCGGTTTTCCGGTAGATGTATTTCCCTATCAAATAACGTGCAACTTTTACGGTATTTTGTTCAAAAAAATCTTTATCCAATATTATTTCCATAAACAAAATATATGATTCCGGCTAACATTAAAATTTTAATATATTGTGTAGTTTTTTCCCAATTATTACGAAATAAATTCAATGTTGTGCCAATGAAAATAAGGACTGAAAAAATAAAAAAGATTTGATAAGCCCGAATGTCAAATAGGCTTTTATATTTTATCAACACCCAATAGAAAAATATAAAATATATAAGCAAAGTTACATAACTTAATTTGAAACTAATGACCGGAAGCGTTTTATATTTGAACTTTTTATCAGGTTCTTTATCTTCAAAATCTTTAAGTAATTCACGCATCAGCGTGATAATAATTATCATCAAAGAGAGGAAAATCCACAAATTGTTTTTGAAATTAGATTGACTTATAAACGGAATAAGAATACTTGTAGCAGTTATTAAAGCTATTGTAAAATTTCCTATGAAAGCAATTTTTTTTAGTAAAATATTATATAAAATCAAGAATATGATTGTAAAAAATAAACCTTGGCTAAAAGGGGTAATAAAAAATATAAGTATAAAATCAAGAAAATATAAAGCGAGAAATATTTTTTTGATAAGTTTTTTGTCAAAATCTACAAATTCGGTTTTTAATTTATCCAAGTCATAATCGGTATAATTATTATGTAAATTTCCGGCTATTCCCAACATCGTAAAGAACAGAATTGAATAAAAGAAAATATTATTATCGCCAGTTGGTTTATGAAATTTATAATATATTAAACCTGTTGTAAACCAATATATTAGGATATTTTTCCAACGAATTAATTTGAGGAAATCAATTAGAGCTAACGGATGTGTCATCGGTATCAAATTTCCATTTTCCTTGCACACGAAGTACTTGCTCAATTATATCTCTGACACAAGTATCTCCGCCTTTTCTGGGAGAAATATAATCCACAATATCCAAAACTTCTTGGACGGCATCATTGGGAGCAACCGAAAGTCCTACGTTTTTCAGTAGGGGAATATCGGGAATATCGTCGCCCATATATAAAACATTTTCGGGTTTTAGGTGGTATTTTTTTGTTAATTTTTTGTAAGTTTCCAGTTTGTTATCAATTTTGATATGGATTTCGGGAATTTTTAGATAGGATAACCTTTTGACCACATTTTCATCTTGTGCGCCGGAAATAATTGCAACCAGATAACCTTTTTTGATAGCGGTTTTTATTGCAAAACCATCTTTGGTATGCATCGAACGTATTAGATTTCCCGAATCCGTGATATATACTTTACCATCGGTAAGCACTCCGTCAATATCAAAAATAAAAGTAGTAATATTGTTGAGTTTTTTTTTATAAGAATTTTCCAGATTGTTTTTTTTCATTGATTAACTGATTTATTTGACAAAAATATGGAAAAAAGATAATAATTGATAGGGCAATGCATTCTATTTGAAATGAATGGATTTTATTTTTTATAAGTTTCTTCTATATTTCGGGTCAATAGTTTATAAATTTCATTTAGATTTTTATCTTCAATAGCTTTCAGGTGTTTGTTGATGATAAGCTTATCATTTCTCTTGGCGGGTCCTGTTTGTGCATTTTCGGGCGATAAGTTTTGTACTTTGCGGGCGGTTTCCATAATTAATGGTTTTAATAAATCAAAAGATAAATTATTCTTTTCCAGTAATTTACCAGCTTGATAATATAAATGATTGACAAAATTGGCCACCAAAACTCCTGCAATATGCAGTTGAAATCGTTGTTGAGAGTTGATTTCCAAAACATTATTGGAGACAATATTTGCTAATTTTTGTAATACTTCCAGATTCTCTTTTTTTGTTGCTTCTATAAGAATGGGAATTTCTTTAAAATTGATATTTTTATTTAATTTGGAAAAGGTTTGGAACGGATAAAAAACTCCTTTTTGTTCGGTTTGTAAGTCATTAATATCCAAACTTCCGGAAGTATGCACCACCAGTTCACGATAATTTTTTAGTTTTTTTGAAAATTCGCTTACGGCATCATCCGTGATTGATATGATGGTAATATCGGCGGGTTTTAGTAAATCTATATCGTTTATCATAGGAGCCACGTCTTCAAACTCTTTGAGGTTTTGTAGTTTTCGGGCAAAAATTTGATTGATATGAATCTCCGGATGTTTTAGAAATTCTCTTAGCAAATGGGTGGCAACATTTCCACTACCGATAATATTGACACTTATAGGTTTAGCCATGAACCAATGGTTTTTTTCCTAAATTTCGGATAAGTTGTGCTTCGTAAGTTAATAATTTTTCCCAAATGGGGTCGATAAAATCTCTACCGGCAAAATCACGTGCATAATTAAGAAAAACGCTATAATGACGAGCTTCCGAAGCAAACAAATCTTTATAGAATTGTGATAATGCGGGATAATCTTTTTCCAAAATTTTTGCCAAAACACTAAATCGCTCGCAACTGCGTGCTTCAATTAAAGAGGAAAGCATCAGTTTTTGATAAAAACGCTGATTTTCATCTTTGGTTTTCGGGAAAAATTTTCTCAATTGCATAGCGTATTCGTTCATTTGTTCTTTGCCCAATTTAAAATTCAGCTTTTGAATTTGTTCATATACCATTTCAAAATGTTGCATTTCTTCAATTGCGAGTGCGGACATAGTTTTAACAAATTCTTCGTTGCCGGGTTGGTGATTGATTACAGCCATTGCAGATTGTGCAGCTTTCATTTCATTATATGCGTGGTCGGTAAGAAAAATATCTAAGTTTTCTTTTACCAATTTAGCCCAGCTGGTTGGAGTAGTAGCTTTAAGTCCCAACATATCTCAATTAGTTTTTGATTTGACTCTTTTTTTCAAGAATAAAAATGCTCCATATTCCGATAATAATCAAAATTAGAACTATAAGAAATTCCTGATTAAAATTTTGAGGTAAAACCTGCTCGTAATAAGCAATAATTTTTCTTCCGTGTTTAGTGAGATATTTTCCATTTTCCATTAAATATACCGCTTTTTTCCAAGGCCATAAAATACTTAATGATCCCAGAATAAAACCGGTCATCAACGCTATAGTTTGATCTTTGTATTTTTTAAAAAGCCAAGAAAGAACATGGGAAAACGCCACAATTCCAATGATGGCTCCCAAAGCAAAAGGAATAAGAATTTTTAAATCCAAATGATTAATGGCATCAATGGCTACCAATCTGTAATTTCCTAATAAAATCAGAACAAAAGAGCCGGATAAACCGGGTAAAATCATGCTTATTATTGCAATGATTCCATTCAAAAAAAGATAGATGGGACTGTCATTTTCACCTGCGGGATGCAAGACGGTAACAACAACGGCAATTACCAAACCTATAATAAAAGCAAAAATAGCACTCATTGACCATTTGTGAACGGTTTTGCCTACAAAATATACTGAAGCCAATACTAATCCGAAAAAGTAAGCCCAAATATACACGGGATAATTGTCAAAAAGAAATTTGAAAAGTTTGGCAAGACTGACTACAGCTATGCCCAATCCAATAAAGATCTGCAATAGAAAATAAAAATTTGTGTATTTTACAAAGTCATTCCATTTAAATTTAATAAGCAATTTAAAAGCATGTAAATCAAATGATTTTAAGGAATTTATCAAATCTTCGTAAATTCCGGTAATTAATGCTATGGTTCCGCCTGAAACTCCGGGTATAACATTGGCAGCTCCCATTGCCATAGCTTTTAGAATGAGCTTGGGATTAATTTTTTTCATTTTAATTGCCACTCATTTTGTTTTGAATTTCTTTAGAATCGGGATATTGTTTACGTGCTTCCAAAAGTAAGGAACGAAATTTTTCTTTATCGCCCGTAAATTGATATAAATCGGCAAGCATAAGAACAATAGGAATTTTTAAAGGACCCATTTTTAAGCTCATTTCCAAAGCTTTGATGGTTTTGTCAATTTGGTCTGTTTGATAAAGCAATTGGGCATATTGTTCATATAATTCTTGGGTAGGAATAGTTTGAACGGCTTTTTCACTATTTTTTAGTGCTTCTTTTATTTTCCCTTCTTTTGCTAAAATATTGATTAAACGAAACCATGATTTATAGTGCCCGGGATCTTCATGAATTGCTTTTTGATAAAATTTAATAGCTTGTTCCGGTTGATTATCCAATTCAAAATTTTTGGCAATATGATAATAAGCAAATGGAGTAGGGTCAGAAATACCAAGGGTAATTTTATAAAATTTAATAGCTTCGGTATAATTTCCCAATTTAGTTAAAACATGTGCTTTGTCGTAGTAAGCTCCTAGAAATTTATCATCAATAGCAATAGCAAAATCCAAAGCTTTAAGCGCCTTTATATATTCTTGATGTTCAATATATTTTTTTGCCAACAAACTCCAACCGATTTCACTCATTGGCATACGATCTACATAGTTTTCAAGAAATTTGATGCTTTGGTCTGTTAAATCCAAATAATCATAGCAAGAAACTGCATTGTATATAGCAGCTTGATTTTCAGGATCATATTTAAGACTTAACAAGGCAGCTTTTAATGCGTTTTCATAATTATCCAAATATAAAAATTCAATGGTTAGCAGATCATAGATTTCAGGATCATTTTTGTTTATTTTTAAAGCTTTTTGTAAAGATTTTATAGCTTTTTGATGTTGATTGGTACGTGAGAAAATATCGGCTTCCAATAAAAAAACTTCAATATTGTTTTTTATTTTCTTTTGCATGGTTTCTAGTAGTTCCAATGCTTCGTCATATTTGTTTTCCAGCGCTAAAACTTCGGCTTTGAAAAGAGTTATTTCTTGATTTTCGGGGTATTGGTCATCCGCTTTATTTATAGCTTTCCAAGCCAATGTATAGTTTCCTACAAAAATATAATGATCTATAATTTCCAAAAATTCATTTAAATCGAAAAAATAATTTTTTCCCGTAATAATCATTTTTTCGAATCTTTGAATAATCTCATCATGAGAATTTTGCTTGGCCATGTTATTTTGTTTAAAAAAACAAATTTACTGATAAAATAATAGATATTTAAGTCTGTTATTATAAAAGTTATTAACATATTTATTAATAAAAACCCCCCAAATAATTGCAGGGGGGTGTTTTTTTATAAATTATCATAGATATCATTGTAAAGGTGCATATATTTTTCTTTTATAATTTTCCTTTTGAGTTTCATTGTGGGTGTAAGGTGTCCGGCTTCAACGCTCCATTCATCAGGAGTTAATCTGAAAAGTTTTATTTTTTCCCATTTTCCAAAATCCTTGTTGTATTTATCTATTTCTTTTTGAATCCGTTTATTAACTTCCGGGTGATTAGATATTTCTTCATGATTATCGGATAGTGAGATTCCATGTCTTTTGCCCCATTCTTTGATAAAGTCAAAATTGGGTTGAATGATAGCTGCTACTAACTTTTGACCTTCTCCAACTACCATAATTTGTTCAATAAAAGGAGATTGTTTCATAGCATTTTCCAATAATTGAGGTGCTACATATTTGCCTCCGGATGTCTTGAACATTTCTTTTTTTCTGTCGGTAATTTTTAGTACACCATCTTCGTCCAATTCACCGATATCTCCCGTATGTAAAAATCCATCAGTTAGAACTTCAGCGGTTTTTTCAGGGTCTTTATAATATCCCATCATGATATTGTCTCCTTTGGCAAGGATTTCTCCGTCATCTGCAATTTTAACAATATTGACATCAATTGGAGGACCGACAGTCCCTATTTTCCAGAATGCATTCGGAGAATTTACCGATATTACCCCGGCACTTTCGGTTAAACCGTATCCTTCCAATATAAATATTTCTCCTGCATTAAAAACTCGTTGTAAACGCGGTTGTAGTGCAGCACTTCCCGAAACAATGTATTTTATTTCTCCGCCAAGTGCTTCACGCCATTTGCTAAAAATAAGTTTTCTGGCTAGCTTTAGTTTTAAACTGTATGGAAATTTTTTTTCTTTGTCAAAATCAAATTCTTCTCCTACTTTAATTGCCCAAAAAAACAAAGCTTTTTTAATTCCGGTAAGTTCTTGCCCTTTGGCAACAATTTTGTCATAAACTTTTTCCAATAAACGCGGAACGGCAGTAAAAAGGTGCGGTTTTACTTCTCTAATATTTTCTCCGATTTGGTCAATGGATTCGGCAAAATAGATACCATAACCTTTGTAAGTATATAAATAGTGAATAATTCTTTCAAAAATATGACAAGTAGGCAAAAAACTGATCGTTCGGGCTTTGTCCGGAAGCGGAGGTATTCTTTTGGAAGCAGAGGTTACCACCGTTGCTATATTTTTATGAGAAAGCATAACACCTTTTGGACGCCCGGTTGTTCCCGAAGTATAAATCAGCGTAGCCAAATCTTCCGGTTTTACAGCTTTTTTACGTGCTTCCACTTCGGGTTGATTACTTTCGTCTTTCCCCAATTCAATGATTTCGTTCCAATTTTTTACTCCATTTATTTCATCAAAAGAATATATTTCTTTAAGTGTAGGAATATTTTTGGCAATGGATTTTAATTTTTGATAGATTTCATCATTTGATACGATGGCTAATTTAACCTCAGCGTGATTCATAATGTATTCATAATCGGAAGCTGCGATAGTAGGGTAAATCGGAACATCTTGCGCTCCAACCTGTAAAATACCCAAATCCGTTATATCCCATTTGGTTTGATTGTTATGTGAAATTATAGCTATTTTGTCATTCGGTTCGACACCTAATCTTAATAAGCCTCTACTAAATTGATCGACTTGTTTTTTAAAATCAGCAGTAGATGTTTTAATCCATTTTCCGTTTTCTTTTGTAACAAAAGCATCCTCACGCGGTGAATTTTGAAGTTGATAATCGATAAAATCAAATAGTTTGTTCAATTCCATAGTTTTGTCATTTTAAAGGACAATATATGAAAAAAAAATTAATTGAAAAAGGATTTGAACATTTTCACTATTGGTTTTATTGATTTTTTTTAAAAATTTTCCAATTATTTAAACTTATTTTATTATTAATTTTTTTAAAGCTATGCCTTCATTTGTTTTGATTTTTAATAGATATAAACCAGGGTTTAGCCTTGATAGATTAATCTGTTGAGCATTTGTTTTCATTGATAGAATTACTTTTCCCGAGATATCAAAGATTTCTATTTCTTCTATGATTTGATGATTAAGAAGGTTTATATGAAGTTTTTGAGAAGCATAAAGAGGATTAGGAAAAATATGAACTTTATTATCTGTAATGTTTTGGATGGTAGAAGAATTATCGGCTTTAATCTTAAAACTATCAACTGTCCATCTAGTTGGTGAGCCATTAGAAAAATATTTGAATGCCAGATAAACATTTCCAGAAATAGGACTAATGTCCTCATCGGTTATGATAGACTCAACTTGTGTGCTTCCATTGGGTAAAGGTATATTTATATTAGGTACACTTGTCCATGTATAAGCAGAAGGAGTCATTCCTCCGTCATAATCGGATGAATAGACCAGTTCTAATGGGGTACTGCCGTATTTGGATACTAAAAAGACCGAAAGTTTTTCATTAGTATAATTATCAAAATTTATTTTTTGAGTGGTAATTAACCAGTCTTTGCTGGGCTCGTTTTCTTGATATCCATTTATCTGTATAGCAGGCGAATTGTTTTCTCCATATTGTGAAATACATGTCCAATCTTTGTCACTGGCTTCACTAATAGTAAAAAATTGTATATTGGGACAGTTAGTAAAATCCTCATTTATAACATAATAAGGAGCTGAACCGGTTGTGATAGTAATCGTATTACTACAATTGGAAATATTTCCGGATGCATCAATAGCTTTAATGCAAAATTGATAGGTTGTATTGGCTTGAAGATTAAAAACATCATATGTAGTAGAGCTAGTATCTCCGATAAGGTTAGCATTTTGAAAAATTTGATAAGATTCAACGCCAACATTATCAGTAGCTTCAGTCCAATTTAAAGTTACTGAAGTATCTGTAATATTTTGTGCACTTAAATTGGTCGGTGCAGTAGGAGGAACGGTGTCTGGCGTAGGATCCCAAATTTGTGCTACCCATTCGGGGTGGTCTATATACGGGTTTCTGTTGTGTTGAAAGTTGTAGACTGCATTGTTGCGGTCAATTTCACGTTGGCTAACCGGATCATTATAGTGCCATGAGAGTAATATGTCTAAAAACCAATTACTAAATACCTGATCGCTAGAGCCATTTAACATGGCATGACTCCAACCAGAAACTTGATCTTCGTATCGTGTAGCAAAATAAAATAGCATACGCGCAATGTCTCCTTTAAATTCATCAATAGGTTCAAAAACAGTTCCGGTATAACCTTGTGTACTGTTGGGTCCTAACTTTGATCCATTGGTGGAAGTCCAAGTAGGGTTGGATACTTCTCCAAAAGCGTAGCTGCTTCTTCTGTTGTTTACATAACCATCGGTAGGGACAACAAAATGAGCATCACTTTTCATCGGTGAAGCCGAACCGAATACACTTTGCGGGACCAGATGTTCTCTATTATAACAAGCCCCTTCACCACTATAATTTCCGCACTTGTCGGATATGTGTTGATATTCGTAAGCATCGGGTCCATTAGGTTTTTCGGAATACATATCCAAAACCGTTTGGTCATTTTCATAATAATTATCGGTATCACTGTCTTGGTAACAAGTATATAGTGCATCATATCCTTGGTCTTGGTGACCATTGGAAATAATATTTTTTAATGCCGTTTTTAATTGATAGCCGGTTAATCCTTGGGCATTATCATAATATCCTGCTGGTATTTGTGCTGATAGTTGAAAAACTATTATCAATAAAAGTAATGCTAATTTTTTCATCTTTTAGTTAGTGTGTGTTAATTAATTTTTTTCAATTTTGCCATATAAAAACCATCATTTCCCGATTCTGACGGTGATATGTGTTTTTGTTCGACAAATATAAAATTTTTATTCTGTTCCAAGAAAGACTTTATATTTTTTTCATTTTCTTCGGGTAAAATAGAACAGGTAACATATATAAGGTAACCACCGGTTTTTATCATTTTCGGATAAATTTTTAATATATTTTTTTGGATGGTTTGGATATTTTTTAATTTGTTGGGGTTTAACTCCCATTTCAAACCGGGTTTTCGTTTCAAAGTGCCTAAACTGCTGCAAGGAACATCTAAAAGTAAAATATCGGCTAAATTCTTATTTTTCTCTATAATTTTATTGGTTATTACTTGTGCTTCTTCAATATTTGTTATACCGTTTCGTTTGGCTCTTTTTTTCAATTCTTCAATTTTTTCAGGATAAATATCGTAAGCTAATATTCTTCCTGTATTTTTCATAAGACTTGCCAAATGAAGGGTTTTGCCGCCGGCACCTGCGCAGGCATCTATTATTGTTTGTTCAGGTTTGGGATTAACAAAAAAAGCCACTTGTTGTGAAGAGGCATCTTGAATTTCAAACCAGCCTTTTTTGTAACATTCCAAATGGGTAAGTTTAGGCTTTCCTTCAATAAAAAGGGCATGTGGGTATTTTTTTTTAAAAATGGTTTTTATATTTTGAAGTGCTAATTTTTTTTGTAGTTTATTTATTGTCGTTTTTAAAATATTTACACGTATTACAGTAGGTGCTTCTATGTTTAATGCTTTGATTTCTCTTTCAAATTTTTCTTTCCCCATTTGTTTTTTTCCCGATATTTCCAACCAATCCGGAATAGATTGCTTAATAGAGAAGGGGAGTGATTGTGAAAAATTAATTTTTTTATCATCTATTGTATGTTGAAACCAGCTTGGAATAGGGACTTTATTTTGTTTACTCCAAGCTGTCAGGATATTCCATTTTCCTTCAATAGTCTTTATTTCAGAGTTTGTAACATATTCATATAATCTTTTCCAACGAACGATATCGTATAAGACTTTGGCTACAAATTTTCTATCGCGACTGCCCCATTTTTTTTGTGTTTTTAGCAATTTTTGTATGCTTTTGTCGGCTTGATTTTTTTGATTGAAAATTTCATATAAAGTTGTTATGACTGCTTCCGATGTGTTTTTAAACCATTTCATTGAATTGCTATATATTTGCAAAAATAGAATTTATTCGGTTTGAAAAAATATTTTATTAAATTAATTAATCTCTATATTTTTCTCAATTTTCATGTGGCTTTTTCAATAGTAGCAACTTATTTGATTTTTGGTTTGAAAAAGAATAATAATTATCTGTTATTTTTATTTTGGTCTACCGTTTTTTCTTATGGTTTTATTCGTTTGATAGATTTGTCATCCAATAGAAAGACTTTTAAAAGTTATTTTTATGATTATCGATTTCTTTTTTATGGGGTTTTAATTTTTGGTTTTTTCTCAACTTTATATTATTATTTTAAATTGGATTATTTTACACAAATTATCCTTATTCCTTTGAGTCTGATTACGATTGCTTATCAAACACAATTAAGAAAAAATGGTATAATAAAATTATTAACGGTGGCTTTTATTTGGGCAATGTTGGTAACGGTGTTGCCTTTTGACCCAAAACTTGTAACAATAAAATTATTCATTCATTTTATTTATGTGTTTTTGTATATATTACTGCTGACTTTAAGTTTCGATCAAAGAGATATTTTAATTGATGAGCCCGATTTAAAAACATTACCTCAATTATATCCTCACAAGAAACAAATTATTTATTTAGTCTTATTAACATTATTTCTAACGATGAATTATTTCATTTTTGATACGGAAAGAGTTTTTGTTTTGAGTAATATGCTGATTTTAATTTCTATAATACTCTGTTTCAGATCCGATAATAATAAAAGTTTTTATTATACGGCATTTTGGATTGAAGCTCTGCCAATCTTTTGGTTTTTGATTTTGAAATTTTTATAAAAAAACCGATATTTATTAATTTTTTTGTTATTTCTAAGGTTTCCCTATCAATTGAAAGGGTCTGATCATAACATATACATTTGTAATTTTCATTGAAGAAGTATTATCAGTAATACCAGTTAGATGTAATTCCCAAACATCCGTTCCGGCATTCCAAGCTTTCCATTCAGACTCAACTATATTTTTTCCCGTACTGGTTTCAGTCCAAGTCCAATTATCTGCATCAGTTATAGGAGTTACATCACTGCCGTTTTTGATGGCATGTAATTTAAATTTGTTTCCTGATCCGGAAGCACTGGAAACTCGAACAATAACTTTAACTTCCACAAGACCATCCAATTGGTAGTTAACAGGATTAAAACCGGCTTCCACAAGGTTTAAATCATCATTATTATTTGACCAAACATTATATTCGTTAGAACTCCATAGATTTATTGTGGACACTTGGTTTTTTGAAGTGGTATATCCTTTAAACATTCCTGCCCAAGCTGTATTATCATCATCATCCACTTCACCATAAACTGCTATATGTCTTCCGTCACCATTATTATTAACAACATTGTATGAACCTACATGTGTTCCGTTTCCTAAATCCGAAACTTCATTATAGGTTCCGAAATGGTCACCATCTCCGTTATTAAGGAAAGTGGCTGGGTTATTTAATAAATCTCTTCCGATAATATTTAAATTTCCGTATTGTCTGCCTCCATAGATTAAATTTGAAGCATCAGATTTAGCAATAATGGTATTTAAATTGGCTATTTGCAAACCTTGAAGCATATTTCCCGTTTGACCTCCGGCTAAAAAGTTATTGGAACCGATATGAATTCCATCACTGTTGACTTCCGTATTATTTGATAAATCATATCCTAGAACATTAAAAGTTCCATTGTGTATACCGGGACCTGAATCATTCAGGTTATTTACAGTTCCAAAATGATCACCGGCAGTATTTGTAGCTACGTGATTGATATAGTCATAACCGATAACATTTAAAATTCCCATGTGTTTTCCATCTCCTGTACTAAGAATTACATTGGACTCGGTCAAATGTATTCCGTTTCCATCTCCCATAATGGTATTAGCAGTCCCGATTCTTTTAGCATCACTATCTCCACTTACAGGTATAGGTTGGGTAGGGTTAGCTAAATCTATTTTAGCTCCAATTAAATTAATAGAACCGGTTCGTATTCTATTGCCGATATCAGCCAGGTTGTTGATAATACCAACATGTATTCCGGTAGTATTAGTAGAATTTCCGGATACCGGTTCATATCCCAAAAGATTTATACTCCCGGCATGATTGCCACTTCCTGAACTTATTACCAAATTGGTTTCTCCTAAATGCAAACCATCTCCATCTCCTGCTATAAGATTAATGTTTGCTACTCTTTTGCCATCACTATCTCCTTGAACGGGAACTATTTCTGAAGGATTTGATTCTGTAATCCCCGCTCCTAATGAGTTAATTGTGCCAACATGGGCAGAAGCACCGATTGTTTTGATTTCATTTACTGTTCCAACTTGTTTGCCATTACCGGAATTTAGAATTCTATTAAAACCTCCATATTGTACTCCATTTCCAGATCCTGCTATACGATAGTAATGTCCAAAATTAATACCGTCTCCACTATAATTTAATAAGTTATAATATCCAAATATAATACCATTTGAACTTCCCATCATATAATTGTTAATTCCATATCTTGCTCCATTTCCTCCGGTATCGTGTAGATAATTGTAAACGCCTATTTGGGTTCCATCATTATCACCGGTGATATCGGAAACAAAACCGTATGCATGTTTATTGGTATCACCGCTTATATTAATATCAGTTTCATATCCGGTTAAAGAAGCATATCCGGTTCCATTACCCACATTACCTCCTAATCCGGTATAAACACCAATTTTTCCGGTTGAAGTTGGTGTAGGTCCTTCACTCATAAAAGTACCTGCAATTCGTAGTGTTTGAGTTTCATCAGGATTATCTTGATTTACAAATATTACATTATTTGAAGCATTTTCATAAATATCCAATTTATAATCAGCAGTGTTTTTACCAATAGCGGTATTACCTATATGATACATGGCATCGTTGATATCTGTTGGCGCATTTGTTGTTCCGACTTTAAACCAATCTTTATCTTCGGTAGTATTGATACCTGCTCCTAATTGTACCCATTGTGTTCCATCCCAATACCAAAAGCTTTTAGTGTCTGTGTCATATACTGTAAGTCCATCTTCCGTTATTGTCAAAGAACCTGCTAAATTTGTCCGTTCTGTCGTAGTAAATCTGGGAATTAATATTCCCTTGGTATTAGAAGAAATATCCAACATAGCATGAGTGTTGGCTGCATTTCCTGAATTGTTTATGGCTACTTGTGCCTGTACGAAATTAATCGATAATAAGATAAGAAATAATAGAATAAATTTTTTCATGATTGATGAGTCTATAGGATTATTAATAATATAATAAATGTAATAAAAAAATAAGCACAAATCAATTTATTGTATTTATTTTTTAAAAAAATATAAAATTGTTATTTTTTATATAAAATTGTTATTTTTTAGATGTATCTATTATAATAAATTCAGATCTTCGGTTTTGTCGGTGTTCCATTTCCGTACATTTAACACCGTCTTTACATTTGTTAACTAATTGGGTTTCTCCGTATCCTTTTGCTGTTATTCTGGATGGGTCAATTCCACTATCAATGATATATTTTTTGGTAGCTTGTGCTCTTTTTTCGGAAAGTTTTAAATTAAATTCGGCACTACTCCTGGAATCGGTGTGTGAGCGAATATCCAGTTTTAAATAAGGATATTTTCTAAGGACGGTTATAACTTTTTCCAATTCAATTGCCGCTCTGGGACCTATATCATATTTTCCGTATTCAAAATAGATGGGTTTAAGTTTTAATATTTTACCTAAATCTTTTCCTTCTACAATAACTTCTTTTTTAGGAATAGCAACTTTAATTTTCTCTTGCATCTTAGAGAAAAGGTCTTTAACATCTCCTTTTTTAATTTCATTGGATTTGTAGAAAACATAAATATCGTCTCTTG
Source organism: Flavobacteriales bacterium (assembly GCA_026985675.1). GTDB lineage: Bacteria > Bacteroidota > Bacteroidia > Flavobacteriales > Flavobacteriaceae > JALSPZ01. The sequence continues at coordinate 7,807 of JALSPZ010000158.1, read as the reverse complement.
TTTTGTCTTTATTACGGTTGGAGGCAAAATACCCATATTTTTCATCCGGTGTAATGGCAAAAGAGAAATCGTCTTGAGGTGAGTTAATCGGTTTGCCAAGATTTAAAATATCTCCCACCATACCATTTTCATCCAAATCGGCGACAAATATATCCAAACCTCCGTATCCCAATTGTCCGTCCGATGTAAAATATATTTTGTCTTTGGTAACAAAAGGAAAATTTTCTCTTTCAGTCGTGTTGATTTTAGGTCCAAGATTTTGGGGATAACTATACGAGTTATCATCATAAATTTCAACATACCAAATATCCGAATTTCCAAAGGTTCCGGGCATATCCGATACAAAATACAAGCGTTTTCCATCAGGGCTAAGCGCCGGACTTGTAAAAGTATAATTTTCGCTGTTAAAAGGTAATTCTTCTACTGTTTTCCATTTGCCATCAATTTTTTCAGCTCTGTAAATTTTTAATTTACTTAGATTGGCATCCGAATATTCAGCTTTTTTATAACTATTGCGCGAAAAATACATAGTCTTTCCATCGGGAGTAAAGGTTGCAGAAGATTCGTGGTATTCGGTATTTATATCTCCACCTATGGGTTTGATACCGGTGATGTCGTCCGGAGCATTTATGGTAGCTTCAAATAAATCGAAATAAGGTTGTCCGTTTTGCCAATTTTTTTTATATCCAACAGGTGAGTGCCCTGCGGAAGTAAAAATGAATTTTTTACCGAAAATAACCGGTGCAAAATCTGAATATTCGGTATTGACATTTTTTAAACTGTCTATTTTATAACTGCTGTATTCCAAAGGAATATCATTATCATATAATATATAAGATTTTTTTTGTATTTGGTTGGAACGGAATTTATCATCTACCAAAGAATAATATTTTTGTAAATATTCATTTCCTTTTTCTTTTTTGCCGGAAGCTTTTAAACATTGTGCATAACGGAAATAGTATTCAGGTTCAGGGTTTTCACCTAATTTAAATAATTTTTCATACCATTTTAATGCCTCTTTGTAATCAGCGGTTTTAAAATAAGAATCTCCCAATTTTTTATATAAATACCCTGATACATATCCTCTTTTAGCAACTTTTAAATAAATATCCCGTGCTTTGATATACTCATAACCTTCATAGAGTTCATCGGCTTTTTTTACTTCTTTCTGACCAAAACTCATTATGGGTAGCAGGATTATTAATATGTAAAATATTTTTTTATTCATAAATTTAAGTTTAAAAGAATCTGGGTGATTGGAATCTTGCACTATTTTCTTCGGTGGATAAATAGTATCTAATAAAAGCTTCGTGTGAACCGTAATTGGTTTTGTAAAAGCGACTTTGATCCCAATCGAAAGCGTATCCCATATGTAATTTTCTAGTTACATTTATACCTATAAGCAAACTGTATGCCGAATTGAATCTGTATGCCAATCCAGTGGTTAAAGTTTCGCTCCATTTCATATTTATACTTAGTTCAGCGGAAATTGGCAATTGGTCAGCATATCTAATAAGAAAAGAAGGTTGAAGGACACTTCGTTGTGAAATATCAATATTATAGCCTCCCATAAGATAAGCATGCAATAGTCTTTTATCTAATTGATATTCATTATTAGGATGCACTTTTTGTAAATTTAAATTAGGGGTTGAAACACCCAAATACCAATTTTCCGCATATAAAAACGCTCCGATGCCTACATCAAAATTAATAGCATTATAATCTTCCGTAAATATATTTTCATTGTCTCTAATGGTAAGTTTATTTAAATCAAAAGCATGATTATAAATTCCTGCACTGACACCTAATGATAAAAAGGTAAAATAGTCTAATTCCAGATTATAGGCGAATTGTAATTTTCCAATTATTTTGGAAACAGGTCCAGCATCATCTTTTGAAAGTTCTATTCCAAGTGCTGCCTTCTCAAAAGGATATTGAAAAGAAAGATTGGATGTAGTGGGAGCTCCGGATACTCCAACCCATTGAGACCGATGCAAAACAGCTACGGATATTCTACCATCAACCCCTACATAGCCGGGATTGATTCCACCTTTGTTATACATATATTGAGTAAACAGAGGAAAATCTTGTGCTTGTATGCTTAGTGTGCTAAGCATAATGATTAGCAATGTTATGAAATGTTTTTTATTCATTATTTTAAAATATATAAATAACCGGCTTTGTTTTTCCATTTACCATCCTCTTTATATTCGAACATATAATAATAAGTTCCTGAAGGTAATTTTCTCCCATTAGTTCCAAATCCTGTAAATTTCACATTATTATTATCATAGTTTTTACCTTCCCAAACTTTATATTGCCAACGATCAACAATAATCATTTTATTTTCAGGATATTTTTCTACATTTTCTATAAACATAAAATCATTTTTTCCATTTCCATTGGGTGAAATAGCATTATAGAAAATTAATTCTCTATCATCTTTATCATCTAAATAATCTGGGATACCGTCCATATCTGTATCTATGGCATCGTCCGGTTCATGATTTCCATTATCATCTGCATGTTCATCAATAGTTAAAATATTGTCATTGTCATCATCATCATCTAAATAATTTGGTGTTCCATCTCCGTCAGTATCATCATTAGTCGGGTCGCCATCTTGTGGGTAATTGTTGTGAATATCCACATCTTCATATATTGTATATAAGCCGTCGCCATCATCATCTATATCTAAATAATCGGGTGTACCGTCGTCGTCCGTATCCAAAGCATCATCGGGATATCCATTGGTATTATCATCGGGATGTTCTATCAAAGTAGGAACATTGTCGTTGTCGTCATCACTATCCAAATAATCAAAGATAGTATCTGTATCAGAATCTTGAAAAGTATAATTGATTGTTCCACTATCCGGTGTGGTTTCAACAGCATCGGGTAAACCGTTGGTTCCGACACTACCATCGTCCATACCGTCCATATTGGCATCAGTTGCTGTTGTTTGCCCGGATTCTACCAAATCAAATAAATCGTCTCCGTCTGCATCCAAGTCGAAGTGATTAGGAATGCCGTCTCCATCGGTATCAAAACCAGGTTCTATTTGACCATTGTCATCCCCAATAGTATTGTCATTATCGTCGTCATCCAAATAAGCCGGAACGAAGTCGTTATCGTTATCGGCGGAAGGATTTATACCTCCGCATTCATCAGTATCGGGTATACCGTCGTTATCATCGTCAAGGTCATAATAATCCGAAATTCCATCTTCGTCATTATCATTGAGTTGGTCATCCAAATAATCGGGTATGCCGTCCATATCTGAGTCCAGTGCATCTTCGGGTTCATGATTTCCATTATCATCGGGATGTTCATCAATGGTCAGGATTCCGTCATTATCATCGTCGTTATCCAAATAGTTGGGAATTCCGTCATTGTCAGTATCATCGTTGGTAGGGTCACCGTCTTGCGGGTAGTTATTGGGTAATTCTATATCTTCAAAATCGGTATAAATTCCGTCACCGTCATCATCTCTGTCCAAATAATTAGGTATTCCATCATTATCCGTATCCAAAGCATCGTCGGGATATCCGTTGTTATTATCATCGGGATGTTCGGCAGTTGTAGGGACGTGGTCTTCATCATCATCCAAATCCAAGAAATCGGGATTTCCGTCTCCATCAGTATCTTGAATGGTAAATACGAGTGTGCCGCTATCCACAGGATTTTCCAAATCATCCATCAGACCGTTGGTTCCAACATTTCCTTCCAACATACCATCCATATTGGTATCTGTTCCTACCGGAATATCTAAACGTCCGGATTCTACGGTGTCATACAAACCATCTCCGTCGGAATCGTAGTCTAAATGATTTGCCAGTCCATCTCCGTCAAAATCAAAAGCAGGTTCAACTATACCGTTATCATTTCCTATTGCCGGATCATTATCATCATCATCTGTAAATACTGGGACATTGTCTCCGTCGGCATCGGTAAGGGGGTCAATTCCGCCGGATTCAATTGTATCGGGAATTCCGTCATTGTCATCATCGATATCAACATTATCCAAAATTCCATCGTTATCGTAGTCGTTTCCGTCCAAATAGTCGGGAATACCATCATTATCGGAGTCCCAAGCATCATCGGGCTCGTGGTTTCCATTATCGTCGGGATGTTCATTTATTGTCAGAATTCCGTCATTATCATCATCATCATCCAAGTAATTGGGTATTCCGTCAGCATCCGTATCGTCATTGGTAGGATCTCCGTCTTGCGGATAAGTATGAGGTAAAGCTACATCTTCATAATCGGTATAAATTCCATCTCCGTCATCATCGCGATCATGATAGTTTGGATAACCGTCATTGTCGGTATCCAATGCATCGTCGGGATATCCGTTTCCGTTGTCGTCGGGGTGTTCGTTTTGGGTAAGGATATGATCATTATCATCGTCAAAATCTGTAAAATCATCAGAAGTATCATTATCCCAATCCATAATTGAATAATTGATATTTCCACTATCTGGAGCGGTTTCCAATATATCTACCAGTCCGTTGGTGCCGACATTATCATCAGCTCTTCCGTCTAGGTTGGCATCGGTTGTCAATGTTTGTCCCGATTCAGCTATATCAAAAAGCCCGTCTCCATCAGAATCCAAATCCAAATGATTGGGAATACCGTCATTATCTAAATCCCAAGCAATTTCAACAGTTCCATTGTCATCACCGATACTGTTGTCTGCATCATTATCATCCAAATATACCGGAACACCGTCATTATCGTTATCTGCCATAGGGTTATTTCCGTTATATTCACGAATATCGGGGATACCGTCGTTGTCATCATCTATATCTACACTATCGGGAATACCGTCGTTATCACTATCGATACCATCTATATCATCTAAATAATCCGGAATACCGTCGTTGTCCGTGTCCCAAGCATCTTCCGGTTCATGATTGCCATTATCATCTGCATGTTCCAAAGCAGTATTGATACCATCATTATCATCATCTATATCCAAATAGTTTGGTATTCCGTCATTGTCGGTATCATCGTTGGTCGGGTCTCCGTCTTGGGGATAGTTATTGGGTAAAGCTATATCTTCAAAATCGGTAAAAATTCCGTCGCCGTCATCGTCTCTATCGATATAATTGGGATTTCCGTCGGTATCGGTATCCAATGCATCGTCAGGGTATCCGTTGTGATTATCATCGGGATGTTCGTTTACGGTGGGAATATGGTCATTGTCATCATCGGTATCCAAGAAATTATAAAAGCTATCGTTGTCCGTATTAATTAATGTATAATTGATAGTTCCACTATCCGGACTTGTTTCCACATTATCCATCAATCCGTTATTTCCAATACCACCCTCTAAAATCCCATCGGAATTGGAATCAACACCTGTTGTTTGTCCTGATTCTGCAGCATCGAACAACCCGTCACCGTCGGCGTCGGTATCAAAGTGATTGGGCACTCCGTCTCCGTCAATATCAAATGCAGGTTCAACGATTCCGTTATTATCTCCTATTGTGTTATCATTGTCATCATCGTCCAAATAAACAGGAACGCCATCGTTGTCTGCATCAGTTAAGGGATCAATTCCGCCTGACTCATCTGTATCCGGAATTCCGTCGTTATCATCATCTAAGTCTATACTGTCATTTATTCCATCATTATCATGGTCATCGGGAACATTATCAAGGGGATCCAAATAATTTGGGGTTCCATCGTTGTCGTCATCAATTGCATCTTCTGGTTCATGGTTTCCGTTAGGGTCAGGTTGTTCGTTGATAGTGGGTGTACCGTCATTATCGTCATCATCATCGAGGTAATTGGGAATTCCGTCCAAATCGGTATCATCATTCATAGGGTTGCCATCAACGGGATAGGTGTTGGGTAATTGAACATCCTCATATTGCGTTAGTATTCCATCGCCGTCGTCATCATTATCCAGATAGTTAGGGATGCCGTCGTTGTCAGTATCGAGTGCGTCGTCGGGATATCCGTTGGTGTTATCGTCGGGATGTTCGTTGAGCGTGAGGACGTGGTCATTATCGTCATCTCTGTCTAAAAAGTCGTTAAAGAAATCTCCATCGGTGTTTTGGAGGGTATAATTTATGGTTCCGCTATCAACGGCTGTTTCCACATTATCTACTAATCCGTTATTACCAACAGGTCCTTCCAAAATTCCGTCTGAATTAGCATCGGTTCCGGTGGTTTGTCCGGATTCTACGGCGTCAAAGATGGTATCGTTATCGGAATCCAAGTCGAAATGATTGGGAATTCCGTCATTATCGATATCATATAGGGGTTCAATATGTCCATTATTGTCTCCAACGGTATTATCGTTATCATTGTCATCCAAATAAACCGGAACACCATCATTATCAGCATCCGTTAGTGGATCGATTCCGTTGGATTCGTCGGTATCTAAAATTCCGTCATTATCATCATCTATATCTACATCATCATCAATTCCATCGTTGTCGTGGTCGTTGGGATTAGTATCGTAGGGGTCCAAATAGTTAGGGGTTCCATCATTGTCGTCATCTATTGCATCGTCGGGTTCGTGGTTTCCGTTATCATCGGGGTGTTCGTCGATTGTAGGTGTTCCGTCGTTGTCGTCGTCATCATCTAAGTAATTGGGGATACCGTCCAAATCGGTATCGTCATTCATAGGATTTCCGTCTTGGGGGTAGTTATTGGGGAGTGCTATGTCTTCAAAATCCGTATAAAGTCCGTCTCCATCATCATCTCTATCTAAATAGTTGGGAATTCCATCAAAATCGGTATGCAAAGCATCTTCGGGATAGCCGTTTCCGTTATCATCGGGATGTTCGTTGGTTGTTAGAACATGGTCATTATCATCGTCTCTATCGAGGAAATCCGCAAAAAAGTCGTTGTCTGTATTAAGTATGGTGTAGTTTATAATTCCACTATCGGGTGAAGTTTCCACGTTATCCATTAATCCGTTCGATCCGACATCTCCTTCTAAAATTCCGTTCATATTGGCATCTATACCTACGGGGACAGAAAGTCGTCCGGATTCGGCTGTATCCCATAATCCGTCACCGTCGGAGTCCAAATCGAAATGGTTGGGTTGTCCGTCGTTATCAATATCATACAAGGGTTCTACGTGTCCATTATTATCGCCAATCGTATTATCATTATCATCGTCATCCAAATAAACCGGGATGCCGTCATTATCGGCATCGGTTAAAGGATCGATTCCGTTGGATTCGTCTGTATCGGGAATACCGTCGTTGTCGTCATCTATATCTACATTGTCGTCAATTCCATCGTTATCGTGGTCAAAAGGATTGTCAATAGGATCCAAATAATCAGGGGTTCCGTCTCCATCGGTATCCAATGCATCTTCGGGTTCATGGTTTCCGTTATCATCGGGATGTTCATTTACTGTTAATACACCATCGTTATCATCGTCAGGGTCCAAGTAATTGGGGATTCCGTCATTATCGGTATCGTCGTTTTGGGGATTTCCATCCTGAGGATAGTTGTTAGGCAAGGTAATATCTTCAAATTGTGTATAAATACCATCTCCGTCGTCGTCGGGGTCTAAATAATTGGGGATAGTATCATTATCGGTATCCGATGCATCGTCGGGATATCCGTTTCCGTTGGTATCGGGGTGTTCGTCGGTTGTTGGGATTAAATCGTTGTCATCATCCGTATCGAGATAATCGGGATTTGAATCGCCGTCCGTATTTTGTATAGTATAATTGATTACCCCGCTATCGGGTACGGTTTCCAATTCATTGATAAGTCCGTTGGTTCCCAGGGTTCCTTCGAGGATACCATCGTGATTGATATCGGCGCCGTTCAG
>JALSPZ010000157.1 GCA_026985675.1 Flavobacteriales bacterium | reverse complement strand
AATTTTATTAAATTTTCTATTCAAACCTATATACTGAATTATTTTTTGCACCAATTCGGATAATTGTTCTTGTTGTGCATTTTTTCCGGCTATTAAATACCATTGCCAAATATTTTCTCCTAGCAATAACACTTGTTTGGGTTGTGTATTTATACTTAATAGCCCTTGATGAGTCTTAATATTTTTTACTTTAGCATACAAAGCAATTTCAGCATTTTTTGCTTCGAGTTTGCCGTAAATATCTTTCAAGGGAGGAAGTTTCTCAAAAGATAGCTCAGGAAGTTTAAACAGATTGAAATCATTATTGGGCACAGGAAAATATTCTTCGGTAGCTTGACTTTTGTTTTTTTTGAAAAATAAATTTTGATTATTGAGCCAATTCCAATCCGTTTGTGTTCCGGTAATCATAAACCAATTATAGGTTGATAATTTTTTTCGTTTGAAAAATTTTTCAAAATTTGCCGTAGGTTGATAAAGAATCAAAGCATCGTATTTTTCAATATTTTGAGTAGCAGAATGTGTATCAATCAGGTCAATTTGATAATATTTGTTTTTTTTCAACATTCGTTTAATCGCTCCGATATCGGGATGAATAATAGAAGTAATTAATGCTATCTTTTTACTTTGATCAATCACTTCCACACTGAATACTTTTCGGTTATCCGTTGTGTTTTTTTCATCGGGCAGATTATTGATTACAGCTGTATAGTGATGAATACCTGGCTTTGTAGCTTTTATTTTCAAATGTTCGACGGAAAAATTATTTTTTAAGTTGATATTTTTTTTATGTATCAATTGTTTGCCGTCAAAAATTTTTAAAACGGCTTTCGGTTTGTGTTTACCTTCATAATTTATAAAAATTTCTACGGGAAAAGTATTTCCTTTGTAAACGGAAGGATTATAATTGATTCGGTCTATACGAATATTTTCATAATGTGTAGTATCTCCCGTTATAATGGGAAAAATTTGTAAATGATTATCAGGTTTTAAGGAATAAACATAATCTTTCCCTTGATTGGAATTTCCGTCGGTTATCAGAATCAGAGGAGCGGTATTTTTTTGGCTGTGAATATTTTGAACTTTTTCAAGCGCTTGTGCAATATCGGTTCTTTTTCCAATAAAATTTAAAGTATCCAAAGGAAATGTTTCCGTATGAAAACCTAAAAATCGTATATTGAATTTTCGGTTTAAATCACTATTTTTTAATGATTGTATAATTTGTTCAACTTGCTTTGTTTGATCTTTATATGCGATGGATTGACTTTGGTCAGTAAGAACAAACAGGTCAGGCAAATAAGTTTGTTTTTTTTCTTGTTTGATTTGAGGATTGATCCATAATAAAAATATCAGAAAATAAACTAAACTTCTGATAATAAATAGCTTGTAATCCTTTTTTTTGTAAAGGTATTGAAGTCCGCCGAGAAAAAAAGCGAGAATAAATGCGAAAAACAGCTTAATAAACATCGTTTAAATAGTCATTCCACCATCTACTGTCAACACTTGTCCCGTAATATATCCGGAAAGGTCCGAAGCTAAAAACAAACAGGCATTTGCTACATCTTCGGGTGTGCCGATACGTTTTAGCGGAATATCTTTTATCCAATCTTCAATAACTTTTTCGGGGAGGTTTTCGGTCATTTCCGTAGCAATAAATCCCGGAGCTATTGCATTGCAACGAATATTTCGGCTACCCAATTCTTTGGCAATGGATTTGGTAAATCCTATAATTCCGGCTTTGGAAGCGGCATAATTGGCTTGTCCGGCATTTCCTCCGACACCCACTACCGAACTCATATTAATGATTGACCCTTTTCGGGCTTTCATCATCGGTTTGATAACGGCTTTGGTCAGATTAAAAACCGATTTTAAATTTATATTGATGACATCGTCCCAATCCTGTTCGGACATTCTCAGTAACAAATTGTCTTTGGTAATCCCGGCATTATTTATCAAAACATCTATTTTCCCAAAATCTTTAATAATTTCATTAACGGTATTTTGTGAAGATTCGTAATCAGAAGCATCCGAAACATATCCTTTGGCTTTTACCCCAAAACCAAGGAGTTCTTTTTCCAATGATTCAAAATTTTCGTCCCGTTTTCTACCGGTAAAAGCTACTTCTGCACCATATTCGGCAAAAGTCAAAGCTATTACTCTTCCAATTCCTCGTGCAGCTCCGGTTACTAATATCGTTAAATCTTTTAGTGAATCCATAAAATTAATTTTATCAATGACAAATATAAATATTTTTTTTGAGAAGAAAACCTAAAAAAAAACCGCCCGAAAATGAGCGGTTTCATATTTTTAATAATTCTTAATTTTGTCCTTCTCCCTGCTTCATCAGTTTATTAAACTGGTCTAATTTAGGTAACAAAATAATTTCGGTTCGTCTATTGATTTCTCTATGTTCAGGCGTATCATTATCCACTTTCGGCACCCATTCTCCACGACCACCGGCGGTCAAACGGGCAGGATCCACGCCAAAATCTTTTTGTAATTTTCTGGCAATGGCAGTGGCTCTGAGCGCACTCAAATCCCAATTGTCTTTGATACATTTGGTATGGATGGGAACATTGTCGGTATGTCCTTCAATTAATACTTCATAATCTTTGTAGTCATTGATGATTTTAGCCAATTTGTATAAAACACTGTCGGCTTGTTTGGTAATTTGCGTTTTTCCTGATTTAAACATCATTTTGTCCGATAAGGAAATAAAGACCACTCCTTTTTTTACTTTCACGTCCAAATCTTTGGTATCTTCGGTTTTTAGGGAGCGAGTGATACGTGAAGTCAATACTTTGTT
>JALSPZ010000156.1 GCA_026985675.1 Flavobacteriales bacterium | reverse complement strand
CAATCTTTCCATTAATATCCGAAGAATTTACCAAAGCATTACAAGCTTCTAAGGGGTTAGCGGTTCCATCGTCAGCTAAAACCAATTCACCGGAAATACTACTTAAATCCGGTCCGAAGGCAGCCGATACCGCATGTAAATCCCCTTGCAAAGCAACCGGAGATTGAATATTTAGATTGGCATTGGTTACAAACTGCGTTTCACCGTCTTTTCCTCCGAATACATGCGTCCAATGATAACCTCCGTCAGTGCTTTTCCAAACTCCATTGCCATTAACAGCTCCTCCGGTATAGGATTCTCCTGTTCCTACATAAAAAATTTGTGGATTGTTAGGATCAACACTTATAGAAGTAACAGCCATATTTTGAGGCATATCGGTAATTTGCCAAGGCGAATTGGAATTGGTGATATCATTATTATACCAAAGTCCTCCACTGACTCCACCGGCAAATACTCTTTTTCCTGTGGCATCATTGGGGTCAAAAATAACTGCTTTGGCTCTACCGCCAACATTATTTGGACCTCTTTCTTCCCAAGCATTTCCATTGTCGCCGGGAACCGTCCGATGCGTTTCTCTAAAACTTTGCAGTTGTTTTTGCAATTGATGCAATTTTTCGGGAGTAGGTCTGCCCAACCTAGGATTTATAGTAAGCTCCCATTGTCTAGCTAAATATTTGTTTGGCGGAACTGCTTCTTGTTTTTGTTTACCAAAATCGACAGATAAAATATCATTAAAAGGCGAATGTGCCAAATAATATTTATGTTTAGCTTTTAAATCAGATAAATTTTCAGAGATTTTATTTTGTTTACAAGAAACAAAAAATAAACCGAATACACTTAAAGTAAAAATTATTTTTTTCATTATTTATTTTAATTATCAAAACACCCATCCACTTTACAAAAATATCCTATAAGGGGACAGGTATTTTTATTATTAGCGAGTAAATATAACAAATTTAAATATTGAAATGACAAATGAAATGTTAAAAAAACAAAAGCACGGCTAAAAAAGCCGTGCTCATATAAGATATAAATATAAAATTTGTCTTTATTTTATTTTTTCAACCAATGCTTTAAAAGCTTCGGGGTGATTCATTGCCAAATCGGCTAACACTTTACGGTTCAAATCGATATTATTGGCATGAATTTTTCCCATAAATTGCGAATAAGACATTCCATGCAGGCGTGCAGCCGCATTGATACGTTGAATCCACAAACTTCTAAAATTGCGTTTCTTTTGCTTTCGGTCTCTATAAGCATAGAGCATTGCTTTCTCTACCGCATTTTTTGCTACGGTATAAACATTTTTTCTTCTTCCGAAATATCCTTTGGCTTGTTTAAGGATTTTCTTTCTTCTTCTTCTTTTTGCTACTGAATTTACTGATCTAGGCATAATTTTGATTTTTTTGTAACAGGCATCGATTAATCGAATTTTTATTTTTGCACTGTTCCAGGGTTAATAAATCTACCACACATCAAAAGGATTTATTTCATTCCTAATGATTGTAATACGTTTTTACGGTCTGCATCACTAACTAATGTAGCATGCGTCAATCTCAACTTACGCTTTTTTGATTTTTTTGTCAAAATATGACTTTTATAAGCGTGTTTTCTTTTGATTTTTCCTGTGCCGGTCAATTTGAATCTTTTCTTGGCACTTGCTTTGGTTTTTAATTTTGGCATAATCCTTCTTCTTTTAATATTTATATCTATATCTTTCTATTTTTTCTTTTTTTGTGATTTGGGAGCCATCAACATTATCATTTTCTTTCCTTCCAATTTCGGCAATTGTTCCACTTTACCGTATTCCTCCAAATCTTGTGCTAAACGAAGCAATAAAATTTGACCTTGTTCCTTAAAAATAATGGAACGTCCTTTGAAAAAAACATAAGCTTTTAATTTATTCCCGTCTTGGAGAAAATTAATCGCATGTTTTTTCTTAAACTCATAATCATGGTCATCGGTATTCGGTCCGAAACGGATTTCTTTTACCGTAACCTTTTGAGTTTTGGATTTTATTGCTTTTTCTTTTTTCTTTTGGTCATACAAGAATTTCTTGTAATCCAAAATTTTGCAAACAGGCGGATCGGCTTTTGGAGAAATCTCTGCCAAATCCAATCCCATTTCCTCTGCCATTTGCAATGCTTTTGACAAAGGATATACACCTACTTCGACATTATCACCGACCAAGCGAACTTCTCTTGCGGTGATTTCATCGTTGATACGATGCGGGTTTTTTTTAATTACTCTACCCGGTCTTCTACTGCGTCTTCTACGTATTGCTATTTTATTATATTTTTTAGGGTTATTATTTCAGTTCTTTTAGATCTTTGGTTTCTTCCGTTTTTATCATTTTTATAAATTCATCAATCTTCATAGAACCCAAATCTCCTTCACGGTGTTTTCTAACAGAAACCGTGCCGTCCTGTTGCTCTTGCTCCCCGATAATCACCATAAAAGGCGTTTTCATCACCTCGGCATCGCGGATCTTTCTCCCTACCTTCTCATTTCTGTCGTCAATCGTGGCGCGAATATCGGAAATTTGCAGCAAATTTAAAACATTTTTTGCATATTTCTCATATTTTTCGCTGATAGGCAAAATTTTAACTTGTTCGGGCGTGAGCCATAAAGGTAAATTTCCACCGGTATGTTCTAACAAAATGGCGATAAATCGTTCCATTGAACCGAAAGGCGCTCTGTGAATCATAACCGGACGATGGGGTTTGTTATCGGCGCCGATATAAGTCAATTCAAATCGTTCGGGCAAATTATAATCTACCTGAATAGTTCCCAATTGCCAACTTCTGCCCAAAG
>JALSPZ010000155.1 GCA_026985675.1 Flavobacteriales bacterium | reverse complement strand
GTTTACTTCGCCGTCATCGTAATTTACTACACTTTTAATCTTTCCATCGGGATAAAATGTTCGCCAAATTCCTTGGGGAAGTCCGTCTTTTATTTTTCCTTCTATTTTTAAAGTCTTGCCATCATCATAAAATTGTTTGTATTTACCGTCGGCGACTTGGAGACTGTCGGGGAAAAATATTTTGAATTGCAAATCTTCGTAATATTTGTTGTGAACGCTTTCGTCGGTTTTGTTGACAATTTCTATCGCTTGTTCTTTTTGTAAAGCTTTTTCGTCGTGGTCAATAAGCACACGGGTTTTGAAAATATCGTCTTTGGAAATTAGCTGAAAATCGATACGGCTCATACTCAACAAGAAATTTTTCTTTTCTTCCAGCGTTTGACGAGCTTCGGTATCCAAATCTTTTTCAAGAATTTTATAGAATTTGGGCATAAAAACATACAAATTCAAATTGGCTTTGGTTTGCCATTCATCTTTAAAATCCATAAAATCGGGATTATGCGAAAGGGTATTTCCCTTGATATAATCGTCGATGAAATCTTTTAATACTTTTTCCGAATTTGAAAAAACCACATAATTTTCTATGTAAGTAAAATAGGGTTTGTCTATTTTTTTTAGCAAATCTCCCAGTAATAATTTAAAAAATCCTTTTTGATACAAATAGTTTATTTCCAAATTTTTATAATTGTATTTTTTGAATTTTACGGGACTTCTTTTGCGTAGTTTTTCGGTGATATTGTTTAATCCGTCTCGGGCATCGTCCATATCCGATGTTTGTATAAGCAACAAAACATCTTCGGGGCGTTGTTTGTTTCGGGTGTTTATTTTTACCAGAGCAATTTCTTGTCCAATCCAATCGAACAAATCTTTTTGTAAATTGATTCCCAGATATTTTTCCAAACTTTTGGTTTGTTTGCGTAAGTTGTATTTTTCTTTTTTGTCGAGTTGTTCCAAAAAACTTTGGTAGAACAAATTGAAATTTTTAAACCCCAATGAAAAGTAAACCGCCGCACGATTGGTAATGATATTGTATGCTTTGATTTTTCCGGGTTTTACGTCCAATAGCGCATTGAGATAGGAGGGAATGCTATCGGTGAGTGTGATGCCGTCCATTAGAATTCGTTCGTCATCGTGGGAAATATCAAATCCCGATAGTTTTAATTGCTTGGCAATTGACGAAGTCATTTTTTTACCTTCATTAAAATATATTTGAGCAAAGCCGGGCAGTTTTTTGTAATTGAAATAAAATTGAACGAGTTCGCCTTCCAAATTTTCATCGATTTTCTTAAAATCCGGATTTTCCAACCAATGTGTTTTATCTTTTTCGTCCAAAGTTTTTTTGATGATTGCGTAATTGAATGAAGCCAAAAGCAGATTGTCAAGAGTGGTTATAAAAAAACGAGTATCGGGATTTTTTTTGTCGATAAGTTTATAAACTTTTTGCCCTTGATAATCGATTTTGATTTTTTTATGGGTCTTATCCAGTTTTAAGAACCATCCCAAAGCTTGTTTTATATTTTTAACACTTTGTAAATCAACAACATATAAAAAATCATAATTGTTATTGCCGGTCAAATGCGCCGACATCAAGGTCGGACGATTTTCAAAGATATATTTGGATGCTTTGTTGTTAAGCAATACGTCATTTAGTGTTTGTGTCAAATCTTGAAAATCTTCAAAACCTTTGGTTTTAATCAGATGTTGCCAAATGTTGGTATTTTGCACTTCGTTCCAAGCATCGGTCAGGTTTTCGGTTTTCAGGATATAAACGGCATCCTCGGGGACTACGGATAAAACTTTTCTATGGGTATTTTTATTGAAAAACTTTTGATAAGCCAACCAACCGCCTACTGAAATCACTGTTAGTAATAGAATTGGAATAAGAATTTTTTTCATTAAAAATTTTTTAAAAACTTATGACTTAAATATAAGGAATTTTTGGTATAAATTTTCTTAAAATAATTTTATTGATTTGTTCTTTGATATATAACGATATCAAAATCAAAATCGTTTTTTGTATCTTTTGTAAAATGTTTTCTACTTTTTTCTTTCCAAATTTTCATATCTATTTTTGAAAAAAATGTATCGGCTTCGCCATTATATTCTACTTCGGTGATGATGAGTTCATCTGCAAGTTTGATACTTTGTTCATAAATTTTTCCACCTCCGATGATAAATATTTCTTTACCGGTTTCACGGGCTTTTTTAATGGCTTTTTCCAAGTTTTCAAACAGACAAACTCCATAAGCATTTACATTTTCGGGATTGGAAGTAACGACAAAATTCAAACGATTGGGTAGGGCTTTTCCTATGGATTCAAAGGTTTTTCGTCCCATTATGACGACTTGTCCCGTTGTCAATTTCTTGAAATTTTGTAAATCATCGTGTAAGTGCCAAGGCATTTTGCCGTTGAGACCGATTTGGTTTTGTTTTCCTTTGGCGACCAGAATTTTTATGGATTTTTTATCAGCCATTTTTTATTTTTAAACGAATAAGTTATTCGCATTATTATACAAAACACATTCCAACTCCTTTCTATCCATTTGATAGATTTCTTGGAGTTTATCCACTACATATTTTATATAAGCAGGTTCATTTCTTTTCCCCCGAAAAGGCGTAGGCGAGAGCCAAGGAGCATCGGTTTCCACTACGAGATGGTGTGGCGGAATTTCGTGGAGAAATTTATCGATTTTTCCGTTTTTAAAAGTTACCACTCCGCCAATTCCCAAGTAAAAGTTTAAATCAATTGCGCGTTGGGCTTGTTCCAAAGTCCCTGTAAAGCAATGAAAAACTCCGGTTAAATCGGGGGATTTT
>JALSPZ010000154.1 GCA_026985675.1 Flavobacteriales bacterium | reverse complement strand
TATTGTTTAAAAATTTCAGGAACGGTTTTAATATGAACTTTATCTACCCAATTGTTTTTCAGATACTTAAAGCTTTCGTTTATTACTTGTAATTTATATTCCGTCCGGAAGTTTTTTGGAAAAATAAAATCTCCGTAAGTCAATCCGTTATGTGAAAAAATTTGTCGGTTGTTTTTATGTGCGGGAAACAAAGCAACCGGTTTTTCATCATCATAAATCATCAAAGAATAATCTTGAAAACGATCTTGATGATAGTCCATATAATCCCTCAAATGTAGAAAAGTTCCGTTTTCGCTTTTTTTGATAAAATCATCCCATTCTTTCTGATTATCAACTGTATATCTTTTAATTTTCATTCTTTATTTGTAAGTTTGATAGAGTTTACTTCGGTTTGATACAAATATTTTTCATACAATAACGAAATTTTTTCGGGTTTCTTATCAAAATTTTCAATTAATATTTTTGTTAAAATTTCCGTTAGTTCTACCAAATCATAAGTTTTACCGGTTAGCATTTTCATAGAAACGGCAAAAGGCAAATTTTTAAACTTTTGCTGATTGACATTCAGACCGATACCTATAATACTGTCTTTGATATGATTTTTATAAATTGTATTTTCTATAAGAATTCCCGCAATTTTATAAAAACCTGACAAAATGTCGTTGGGATATTTAATTTTTACATCGGGAATGTTAAACTTTTGTAAAAATTCTATTAAACTCACCGATACAATTCGGTTGAGTAAAAATTGATTTTCAGCCGGAATTTTATATTTGACATAATAGCTGATGAGTATATTTTTGCAACACTCTGATTGCCAAACATTTGTCCTTTGTCCTTTTCCTTTGGTTTGTTCATCGGTGCGAACGAAAAAAAAATCCGGTAAATTGTTTTTTTTAGCGTAACTTTTTAAAAAATCATTCGTTGATAATATGGTATCAAAATTGATAGAATTCATATAAATAAAAAAACTTATTTTTGCATTAAATTTATAACGAATATATGACAAAAACAATAAACACGGATACTTTAATCAGTAAAATCATTGAAGGAATAGAAGAAGTCAAAGGAAAAAATATTACTATATTGGATTTGCGAAAGATAGAAAACGCAGTAACACAATATTTTATAATTACCGAGGGGACTTCCAATACGCAAGTCAATGCCATTGCAGATTCCGTTAGAAAAACCGTTAGTAAAACCATTCAGCAAAAACCTTGGCACATAGAAGGAGAAGAAAAAGCCGAATGGATTTTGATGGATTATGTGGATGTAGTAGTGCACGTGATGCAAAAACCCGTTCGGGAATACTACAATTTGGAAGAGCTTTGGGGCGATGCCAAGATATTGCAATTGGGAAGTTAATTTTCCGGTTTTATTAAACTTTAAATTTTATAAAGAATCAGCTTATGACAAATAAAAAAAATCAATCAAACAAAAATAAGATCCCGTTGAATAATAAACCCAAATTTAAATTTAACGTTTTTTGGATCTATTTGGCAATATCTGCCATTATTTTAATGGTAATGGTCAATCAGGGAGATTCAAAAGACGATAGGATATTGACTTACAATCGTTTTGAAGATTTGTTGGATAAGGGCAAAATCAAAGAAGTTGTTATTGAAAATAAACACTTAGCTAATATCTTTATAACCGATGAAGCTCGAAAGGAACCGGAAAATAAGCCGGCGGAAAAAGGATTTTTTTCCAATCCCGTAGCTCCGGATTATGTTTTGGAAATCGGGGATTTGCAAAATTTTGAGAAAAAATTGGAAAATGCTCAAAAAAATGGAATTGATGTTACTTACCGGTATAAAACCAACACGGATTATTTTGTAGGTTTTTTGGTTAATGTATTGCCTTGGATATTAATTTTGGGCTTTTGGTTTTATTTAATGAAACGAATGTCCGGAGGAGCAGCCGGTCCCGGCGGTGGTGGCGGTGGAATTTTCAGTATAGGAAAATCCCGCGCAGAACTTTACGATGCCAATAAAAAAGAAAAAACAACTTTCAAAGATGTAGCGGGCTTGGAAGGTGCTAAAGAAGAAGTTAAAGAAATTGTCGATTTTTTGAAAAATACTGATAAATATACCAAACTCGGAGGTAAGATCCCCAAAGGAGTTTTATTGGTAGGTCCTCCGGGAACCGGAAAAACCCTTTTGGCAAAAGCAGTGGCAGGCGAAGCAAAAGTGCCTTTTTTCTCTCTTTCCGGTTCTGATTTTGTTGAAATGTTTGTTGGTGTTGGTGCTTCCAGAGTTCGAGACTTATTTAAAAAAGCCAAAGAAAAATCACCTTCCATTATTTTTATTGATGAAATTGATGCCATCGGACGTGCCAGAGGAAAAAACAATATTACCGGTGGTAACGATGAGCGTGAAAATACTTTGAACCAATTATTAACCGAAATGGATGGTTTCGGCAGCAAAGATAATGTAATTGTTATCGGTGCTACCAATCGTGCCGATGTTTTGGATAAAGCACTTTTGCGAGCCGGACGTTTTGACAGACAAATTTTTGTGGATTTACCCGATTTGAACGAGAGAAAAGAAATTTTTGAAGTGCATCTCAAACCCTTAAAACTTGCCGACGATGTAGATGTGGACTTTTTGGCCAAACAAACCCCCGGTTTCTCAGGTGCGGATATCGCCAATGTTTGTAATGAAGCGGCTTTAATCGCTGCACGAAAAAACAAAGAAAAAGTAGATAAACAAGATTTCTTGGATGCTGTGGATAGAATCATCGGTGGATTGGAAAAGAAAAATAAAGTAATCAAACCCGAAGAAAAACGCAGGGTAGCTCATCACGAAGCCGGACA
>JALSPZ010000153.1 GCA_026985675.1 Flavobacteriales bacterium | reverse complement strand
ATTTAACCATTTTGGCCTATCAACTAATAAACACGATACGTCTAATGTTAAAGCGCTCGGGGATTAATTACGGGTGGGAAAATATAGTAAGAATAATGTCAACTCAAAAAATCGTTACAATGAAATTACCCATAAAAACAAAGGCAATACATCAAAGGCGTCCAACTAAACCGATAAAGGAAGCGAAACGTATATATGATGCGGCGGGATGTATCGATACTCAAAAGGTACTAAAAAAATATGTGGTGTACCACTGACATTTTTGCCCCTTAGCGCTACGGGCTTTTACTGCCTATTATAGCCAAGTTGAGTTAACGATCTTTTCAAGGAACCCGAATTTTTGAAAAAGTAAAAGCTGAAGATGAAAGTATAGTTCAAGTCAGTCGGAATGTTGTCAGGATAACAAAAAAAGTTGCTCTATTGAAACAAGGAAGATTTTCAAAACTATCTCGATATTAAAAAAAATATTTTACAAAGGAATAAAATTTCGCGCTATTTACGATTCAAATATAGTGTTTTGTAGAAAGAAAGAGCCTTTCGGCTAAAAAATAATTTCCCTCTTCTACCCTATACATAATTCAATACTTTATTGCACATCAACGCCGTAAACGCACACGCGGTTGCGTCCCGATTCTTTCGCTTTGTATAATGCTTTATCCGCCTTATCGATCAACTCTTTGGCGGTTTCGGCATCTTCCGGAAAGGAGGCTAAGCCTACGCTGATGGTTAGGTTGCCAGAGGGCTGACCTTCCTGTTCGGGAAAATGGTAATGTTCAATCAGCTCCCGTAATTTACCGGCGATAATTTTGGCGTTCTCCTTTTCGATTCCCGGTAAAATAACCGTAAATTCTTCCCCACCATACCTGGAAACGACGTCTATTTGGCGTGTATTAATCTCAATGAGATTGCTCAAAGTACATAAGACGCGGTCTCCCTTTAGATGCCCCAATCGATCGTTATACTCTTTGAAATAGTCGATATCAATCATCAACAAAGAAAACGTTCCCTTAAAGCGCCTGTTTCTATCTATCTCGCGTTCGATAGCCTGCATAAAATAGCGGAAATTATACCAAAACTGAGCGATTTATTTTAGATTGAAGATATTTTGACAAAATTTTCCAATTTTTTTAAAATCCGGTTCGATCAATTTTTATTTTTCGAAAGTCAGCACAAGAAAAATGCCTAAATCATAAAAATGATGATTTTTTTCAACATTTTCCTAATTATAGACATACGTCTCCACACCGCTTTCATTACTTGTGCTAAAATAGACCTATAATAATTTTATTTTGGGCGGTCTTCCACATAATTCCCAAATTTTATCTATTTTCAAATTATCAAAGATTGCTTGTGTTACCTTCATAATGTGATAGCCTGAATGATCTGTGATCTTTATTGCAAAATCTATAAACCGACGACGTATCGTATTCGGATAGCTTGTTACGGATACAACGTCTTTTAAAACATCACGCTTATACGATTCAAAGAGAAAATAGCTTAATACCATAAAATAATAATAGGCTCGATTCATATGCATCTTTTTAAATGGAAGCTGTTCCTTTGTAGCCAATTCTTTGAGTGAACGATGAATGAGTTCATCTTTACCGCGTTGATGCGAAAGCTCAATAATTCCTTCAGCGCTAAGATAGCTTCCACCACCGGATTCAAGTAATCGTTTATCCAAATATTCATCTTGACCCAAATTGGTATAGATAATATTATCAGGCCTCATAAATTCAAACGCCAATTGACCTGTTTCATCGGTACTCATTGTAGTATAAATACAGCGCCGCATTTTTGTCCACTTTTTTAGTTTATTGCCAAACTCTATAAATTTCCATAAGATTTTCCCTTTTTCATAATCCAAATATAATTTCGGGTCAACATCTTTTGCATAATTTTTGATATCATCATATAATTTTCCGGTACATACATAATGGATTCTTAATTTCTCTTCAAAATATGTAAAATTTTCATCGGCCATAAAGCCGCTATCCATATTCAATATTATGGGTACATCTTTGTAATGCTTCCTGATTAGTTTTACGATTCTTTCAACGGATTCAATAACATCATTTCCATGATTTGAGTGTTTACTGCCACTACGGAATAGGGCGTCAATTATGTAACTTTTCCATGTTATATGAAGCGGCTGAAAGCCCTTTTTCTTTTTATAAGTAGGCTCGCAGCCCTCTCGCTTATTGGCATCATCATTGTCTAATACCATCGTATCTATTTGCAAAATTATACGTTCGGGCTTTTCAACTAATAAACGCCAGATAAACAGCGCTGATAATATCTTTCGAAAAGTTATATTGTAAATGATAGAAAATTTATCGAAAAATCGTTTTATTTGATGAGAAGAAGCCATTTCATCCTGTGTGTTTTCAAGTACACAAGCGTAGCTTTTGTCTTCTTTTTTGCGGTCAAAGCCACTAATGGACATATCTGTTCCATCTATAAAGTAAATTATAATTTGTTTTGCAAATTGATTTAGCGTTAAGCCCTTTTTTGATAATTTTATATTTCCGAGATACCGATTGATTAAGGAATATAATTTCGTGTTTTCCATATAGTGTATAAATGAAATTAATCCGCCTCTTCCGGAAATGGTATCATTGGTAATCTCAATTTTATTGATTTTCGTTTGATTTTTATCCTCTTTTTTACGCATATTGATATCACCTTTTGGGTTAGTTAGTGTTTTATGTTTGTTTTGTACATAACTAATATAAAAACAATAAGCTAACTACCCAAAAGTTTTTTTTACCAAATATAATCGCTCAGCTTAGGTTATATTTTAAAAGGAGCTAAAAATTT